>DATCYI010000396.1:0-3079 GCA_036570385.1 Acidimicrobiales bacterium
GGACCACCGAGATCGACCTCCGCACGTGCGAGCCGACCACCGACGATGGCGCAGCGCCGCGCCCCTCCGGCGAGCGTGCCCCGCTCCCGGTCGAGATCATCCGGTCTTCGAAGCGCCGCAAGACGCTCGCAGCACGGATCGTGGACGGGCGGATCGTGGTGCGCGTGCCCGCGGGGCTGAGCGCCGACCAGGAGCGGGAGTCGGTGGCATCGCTCGTGGCCCGGCTCGAGCGCCAGCGGGAGGCCGAGGACGTCGACCTGCCCGCCCGAGCGGAGGCTCTGGCCCACCGCTACGGGCTGCCGGTGCCGGCCTCGATCCGGTTCGTCAGCAACCAGTCCCAGCGGTGGGGCTCCTGCACGCCTGCGACCGGCGAGATCCGGATCTCCGACCGCATCGCCGCCTTCCCCGGCTGGGTGCTCGACGCCGTGGTCGTGCACGAGCTGGCCCACCTCGTCCACCTGCACCACACGCCCGAGTTCTGGGCGATGGCGAACCGCTACCCCAAGACCGAGCGGGCCTACGGCTTCCTGCTGGCCATGCAGATGGCCGACGACGAGCTGGCGCCCCCGATCAGCTAGCCGGCGCGTGCGCGGCGCAGAGCCGCGTCACCGGGTCGCTTTCGAGACGAGCGTCGTCGAGGGGCGCGCCGCAGGCCTCGCACGTGCCGTAGGTGCCCTCGTCGAGGCGGGCGAGCGCCCGCTCCACGTCGGCCAGCTCCCCTTCGACCCGGTCGAGATCGACGGCGGGCACCGCTGCTGCTGGCGCCTCGGTCGGGCCGTCGTGCGCACCGTCCTGCTCCGCTTCGAGTCGCTCGTCCATGGCCCGGAGGCTACGGCGACCGTCTCACCCCCTGCGTACCCTGAGGGCCCTCGCCTCGAGCGCCGGCGCACAGCGCTCCTCTCCGCTGCCCGTTCAAGGGTGCCAAGTGATGGACGAGCTGTCGCTACCCCAGCAGATGGGGTTGTTCGATGAGCTGACGCACAAGCGCTGCAGCAAGTGCCGTCAGCGCAAGCCGCTAGAGGACTTCAACAGGCTGACCAGGTCGCGAGACGGACGACAGAGCTATTGCCGCGAGTGCAACCGCGCATATCACTACGCAAACTGGGACCGTCACATGGCCCAGATCCGGGCAAGGACGAAGCGAAGGATCGCGGCGGCGCGCAAGCTGGTCCTAGACCACCTCCGCGCCCACCCTTGCGCCGACTGCGGCGAGACCGACCCCGTGGTGCTGGAGTTCGACCATCTCCGAGACAAGGTCGGCAACGTGAGCGCGATGGTCCACAGCAACGAGCTGTGGCGCCTCGTCGACGAGATCGAGAAGTGCGAGGTGGTCTGCGCGAACTGCCATCGGCGACGTACAGCTCGGCGCGCCAACACCTATCGCTACCGGGCGACGAGGGACTCCTGAGTGCGGAGGGGAGGCGTGGGGGTGGAGAGGCTCGAACTCTCGCGCGTCGGGGTAAAAGCCCGCTGCTCTAGCCAACTGAGCTACACCCCCGGGGCCAGCACCATATCCCGCAGTAGACAGAGCGGGGCGGGGCCCGCTCAGCTCGGCGCCGCCCGACCCGGCCCACCTCCACGGGCGTCCTGGCAATGAAGCTCAACTTCTCCGGCATGGGCGTCCTGTTGGGGGCGGTCACCGTCGGCGTGTCGTCGCTGGCGGTCCCGGCGTCTGCGCAGGCCGAGCCCGAAGCCGACCGGCTGGTGTACAGCCGCGATTGGAGCCTCCACACGGTCCGCGGCGACGGCACCGACGACCGGGTGCTCGCCGCCAAGAGCGACGGAGAGGCGCACTACTTCGATCCCGATCTGTCGTCGGACGGGGAGCGGGTGGCGGCGACCCGCTGCACTTCGACGTCGTACGCCGACGGGTGCGCGATCGTCGACATCGCCATCGACGGCTCCGACCTGCGTGTGCTCGACCTGCCTGCCGCAGCAGGGATGCCGCAGGACGTCGTCTGGTCTCCCGACGGCACCCAGCTCGCGTTCGTGTCTCGACCGGAGACCGACGGCGCGAGCCGACCCGATCACGTGATGGTGGTGGACCGTGACGGCGGCCGGCTGCGCGACCTGGGCGAGGGCAGCGAGGTGGAGTGGAGCCCGACGGGGTCGCTGCTCATCGCATCAATCGACGAGGCCGCGCCTCGACCCCAGCCCTCACTCGGGTGGCCGCTGATGTCGATGCGCCTCGTCCACCTCGATGGTCGTCCTTCGCAGACCCTGCGAACGGTCGAGGCGGTGGTCTCCGACATGGTGTGGTCGCCCGACGGGCGCCAGATCGCGGTGACGCTGAACCTGCCGCACTCCGTGGGGATCGCGCAGCCGGACTTCGCCTACATCATGAACGCCGACGGATCCGGCATCCGGCCCATCTACCGGCAGGACGACGTCCAGGGAGGACAGCGCCTCCTCAGCGTGGGGACCTCCGAGATCGCCTGGACCCCGAGCTCCGATGCGATCGTGGTCGCGGGCGAGGTCTTCGACCTGGCGGGGCATCGCCGGGGCAAGGTCGCGGAGGCGGCCGACGCGGTCAGCTGGGGCCAGCCCGCCGGCAGCAGGAAGCCGTGCCCGTCCGGCTACTGGCTGGTCGCGGCGGACGGAGGGATCTTCACGTTCGGCGACGCCCGCTTCCACGGCTCCACCGGCGCCATGAAGCTCAACCAGCCCATCGTCGGCATGGCCCCCACACCCACCGGAAGCGGGTACTGGCTCGTCGCCGCCGACGGGGGGATCTTCACGTTCGGCGACGCCCGCTTCCACGGCTCCATCGGCGCCATGAAGCTCAACCAGCCCATCGTCGGCATGGCCCCCACACCCACCGGAAGCGGGTACTGGCTCGTCGCCGCGGACGGCGGGATCTTCACCTTCGGCGAAGCCCGCTTCCGAGGGTCGAGCGGCGGCCACGCGCGCCCCCACCCGATCGTGGCCATGCAAGCGGACGACAGCGGTCGGGGCTACTGGCTGGTGGGCGAGGACGGCAGCGTCGAGTCGTTCGGCGACGCCGGGATGCTCGGCGACGCTCGGACGATCGAGCCCGGCCCGGGTACCGGCGCGGCGATCACCTCCGCCAGCGGAGCTC
>DATCYI010000397.1:0-10163 GCA_036570385.1 Acidimicrobiales bacterium
CGCTACGACGACCGCGGCCGCTGACCTGAGGGGGCTCCGCCGCGGCGCTCAGCGCTCGCGGCGGCTGGCCAGCAGCGCACCGCCCACCACCAGCGCCACGCCGGCGAGCGAGATCGCCTCCACGTGGTCGTCCTGGAACAGGACGCCCAGCGCCAGCGCCACGACCGGCACCAGGTAGGTGATGAAGGAGGACCTCGTCGGGCCGACCCGGCCCACGAGGAACCCCATCAGCAGGAACGCGATCCCTGTACCGAGCACCCCCAGGGCCGCCACCGCGGCCAGGGGCCGGAGCTCGAGCTCGGAGGCGGGCAGCCCGACGACGCCCAGCGGCAGCGTCCAGAGCGTGGCCAGGGCCAGCATGCGCGCCATGACGGGGCGCGACCCGTACCGAGCCTGCAGCGGTGCGACCAGGTTCAGGGCCACGCCGTAGCAGACGGTGGCGAGCACCACGAGGCCGACCCCTGTCGCCTCGGACGAACCCTCGCCCAGGCTCGGCAGGCTCACCAGGACGATGCCGACGAAGCCGACGGCCACGCCGAGGAGCTGCGGGCCGGTGGTGCGCCGGCCGAACAGCAGCACGGCGAACAACGCCGTGAACACCGGGGTCGAGCCGTTGAGCATCCCCGTGACCGCGGAGTTGATGTGCTGCTCGGCGATGGGGAACAGCGTGAAGGGGATGGCGACCCAGAGGATCGACACGCCGAGGAGCCGCAGCCGATCCTCCGGCTCCACACGGATCGAAGGGCCGGGGAGGAGGTGCAGCGCGGCAGCGCCGAGCCCTACCCGGAGGAAGGTGACGACCCCCGGGGTGAGGGCTTCGAGGCCCACGGCGATGAACAGGAACGACGCTCCCCAGATGCCGGAGACCGCCATGAAGATCGCCCAGTCGGCAGGCGTGAAGGCGTTGGTCGCCAGCGGCGCAACGGGCTCGGGGATCGGTACCGCTGTCGTCACGACTGAGTACTACCGCAAGGTCGTGTCTTCGCGCCCACGGGTTGCGCCCGATTGGCACGTCTGAGGCCACCAACGGCAGGTTTGGGACCGTTGTGGTGAGGGTAGGTGCCCGCCTCGCTCGGCCGCCGTCGAGCCGCCGCTCAGGTCAGCAGCAAGATCAAGATGATTATCAGGATGACGGTGCCGATTCCGATGTACATGCGTGCCTCCGTGGTGTGGACGAGGTTTGAACAGGCGTGACGCCCCGCACCACTTCCCGGCGCTCCTGGGCGCCAAACGCGGACCGGTAACGTGCCTGGCATCCGACGGCGGCAGACCTTCGATCCCGCGCCCTCGAGCGCTCGATCCGCTCGGCGCTTCGTGGCCGGGGTGCTGCAGGAGGCTGGCTTCTCGGGCGACGTCGACACCGTCCTGCTCCTCGTGAGCGAGGTCGTCACCAACGCCGTCCGCCATGCCGGGTCCGAGCTCACGGTTCTGGTCGAGCTGGTCGACGACGAGGTCACCGTCACCGTGGCCGACGAGAGCGACGACGTGGCGATGGTCAAGGAGCCGACCACCGACGCGACGACAGGCCGGGGGATGTTCATCGTCGAGCAGCTCGCCACGCGGTGGGGGCTGAGGCCCACGCCGGGGGGCGGCAAGGCAGTGTGGTTCTCCTGCTGCTGAGCCCGACGGCCGCACCTTTCCTCGGCGCAGCCGCTCCGGGCGTAGGCTCTCGCCGGTCCGGCCCCGCGCTGACGTCCCCGATCCGACCCCCGAAGAGGTCTTCCACCCGACATGGCCGATGAGAGGGCGATCGAACAGGAGCGGTTCGCGGAGCTGAGTCGCACCGGCGACCCCGCGCTGCGGAACCAGCTCGTGGAGGACTACCTCTGGCTGGCGCGCCACTGCGCCCGGCGCTTCGCCGGCCGGGGAGAGTCGCCCGACGACCTCAACCAGGTCGCCATGATGGCGCTCGTGCGGGCCGTCGACCGGTTCGACCCCAGCTTCAAGGTGCGCTTCGCCACCTTCGCCGTGCCCACCATGGTCGGCGAGCTTCGGCGCCACTTCCGCGACAAGACGTGGTCGGTCCGGGTGAGCCGGCGCCTCAAGGACCTCCACCTCGAGCTCAAGGCGGCCAGCGAGCAGCTCTCCCACGACCTCGGCCGAGCACCCACCGTCGACGAGCTGGCCGACGCCCTCGACACCACGCCTGAGGAGGTGCTCGAGGCTCTCGAGGCGGGCGCCGCCTACCGGCCCACCAGCCTCAACGCTGGCCCGATCGGAGGCGAGGCGGACGAGGAGATCATCCCGGGCGCCGAAGACCCAGAGATGGTCGAGACCGGAGCGCGGGTGATGGTGCAGGAGGCCCTCGCTCAGCTGCCCGAGCGCGAGCGCCGGGTCATCTACCTGCGCTTCTACCTCGGTCTGACGCAGTCGGAGATCGCCGACGAGATCGGCGTGAGCCAGGTCCACGTCTCACGGATCCTGCGGGCCACGCTGGCTCGTCTCGGCGACGAGCTGGACGAAGGCGAGCTCGCCGACCAGCTCGGCGACAACTGAACGACCGTCTGGCGCCGTCGGGCGCTGGGTAACGGCGGTGGAGACCACGAGGGAGGCAGACATGCCGCAGCACGCGTGTAGCCTGCTCCGGACAACCAAGCCGGACGTCCAGGGAGCGCAATGCCGTCATCGCAGCCTTTCGCCATCGAGGTGGGAGAACCGACAGCTGACGAGCTCGACGTCCGCGTGCGTGGGGAGCTCGACATGAGCACGGCGCCAGAGCTGTCCGCGGCACTGGTCAAGGCGGGCGAAGGAGCCTCCGGGCCCATCAAGCTCGACCTCTCCGGTGTGACCTTCCTCGACTCCTCGGCGATCGGTGCGCTCATCTCCGCCGGCCAGGAGCTGTCGGCGAGCGGGCGCTCCCTGCACATAGGCAAGCGCTCGGCGATCGTCTCCCGTGTGCTCGAGATCACGGGCCTGACGGAGGACTCCGACGCCTTCCACGTCCTGCCCGACGAGGGTTGAGCACCATGGAGGAAGCCGTGGCGATCGACTCGACGGAGCTGGAGATCGTGGTGCCGGCCGATGCCCGGTTGCTGCGGGTGCTGCGCCTCGTGGCCAGCGGAGTCGCGTCCCTGGGCTCGCTCAGCCTCGATGCGGTCGAGGAGGTGCGGGTGGCGGTCGACGAGCTCGGCGCCACGCTCATCGGGGCCAGCAACGGAGCCCCGCTCACCGTGCGCTTCCAGCTCGACGCCGACCAGCTCTGCGTGGAGGGCAGCACCGAGGTGCGCTCCTCCGGCATGGAGGTCGACCCGCTGACCGACCGCATCCTCGACGCTGTCGCCACCTCGCACGAGTGGACAACTGCCGACGGCGTGGCCAGCTGCCGCATCGAGAAGGATCTCGCCTCCGTCATCTGACGACGGTCGGCTCGAGCCGGCCTGAGCCTCAGCTCGGGGCCGGCTGCGGGCCCCGGAGGAGCCGTCCAGGCAGGGCCTCGGTGGCCTCGCCCCGCTCGTAGGTGACCTGACCGGCGACGACGGTCGCCTCGTAGCCGTCGGCCCGCTGCAGGAGCCGGCGCCCGCCGGCGGGCAGGTCGTGGCGCATCTCGGGACGGCGCACGCGCAGCCCGTCGAAGTCGATCAGGTTCACGTCGGCGCGGTAGCCCGGTGCCAGGACGCCGCGATCGAGGAGGCCGACGGCGCGCGCCGTGTCGCGCGTGTGGCGGGCCACGAGGAAGGGCACCTCCATCCGACCGGTGTCGCGGTCGCGACCCCAGTACGACAGCAGCGTGGTGGGGAAGCTGGCGTCGCAGATGGTGCCGACGTGGGCCCCACCGTCGGAGAGTCCGGGCACCGTGTGCTCGTGGCCGAGCATCTCGCCGACGGCGTCGAGGTTGCCGTCGAACCAGTTGATGATCGGCATGTAGATGAAGCTGCGGCCCTCGTCCTGCACGAGCAGGTCGTAGGTGAGCTCCAGAGGCTCGCGGCCCTCCCGGGCGGCGCGCGCCGCGAGGCTCGTAGACGGGTCGGGCTCGTAGTCGGGCGGGTCGCCCAGCTCGAACATGCGCTCGTACCCGCTCAGCAGGCCGGCTCCCTCCGCGGCAGCCGCGGCGAGGATCCGCTCCTTCACCGACGGCTCGGCCATCGCCCGAGCCTGCTCGGCCGCCGGCAGCGCTGCTATCTCCGCCTGCCACACCGGGTTGCCCATGAGCGGGTTGAGGGTGCACTGCAGCCCGAGGAGGATGCCGATTGCTCGCGCCGCGGCCTGGCCGCGCATCTCGACGCCCTCGGCGTTGGCCCGCTCGAGCAGCTCGAGCTGGCGACGCCAGGTGCGGCCGTAGGCATCTGCGAGGGAGAACGACAGCGGTCGCCCCGATGCCTCCGCCATCGAGCGGAACAGCCCGAACTCGGCGTCGACGTCCTCGAAGTCGCTCACCACCTGCAGCACGCCGCGCCCGGTCGAGCCGACGGCCCGGGCGATGCCCAGCAGCTCGTCGGCCTCCGCTGTGAGCGTCGGCGTCAGCTCGCCGTTGCTGCTGCGGTGGTTGCGGGTGCGGGACGTGCTGAAGCCAAGGGCACCGGCCTCGATGCCCTCCTTGGCCAGGCGGGCCATCTCCTCGATGTCCTGCGGGGTGGCAGGCTCGCGAGCCGCGCCGCGCTCCCCCATCACATGGAGCCGCAGCGCGCCGTGGGGAACCTGCGTGGCCAGATCGACGTCGTAGGGCCGGTCGTCGAGCGCGTCGAGGAACTCGGGGTAGGACTGCCAGGTCCACGGAAGGCCCTCGTGCAGTGCGGCGCCGGGGATGTCCTCGACGCCCTCCATCAGCTCGATCAGGCGCTGGTGGTCGGCCGGGCGCACCGGCGCGAAGCCGACGCCGCAGTTGCCGGCCACCACGGTGGTGACCCCGTGCCAGGACGACGGGTTGAGGCGGTTGTCCCAGGTGGCCTGGCCGTCGTAGTGCACGTGGATGTCGACGAAGCCGGGCGTGACGAGCAGGCCATCGGCGTCGAGCTCCTGGCGGCCGGTGCCGTCGACCTTCCCCACGGCGGTCACGATGCCGTCGCTCACCGCCACGTCTGCGGTGCGGGCGGCGGCGCCAGTGCCGTCCACCACGCTGCCACCTCGGATGATCAGGTCGTGCTCGGCCATCGGTCCCCCCGTAGTTCGACGATCTGCGCGTGAAGGCTCAGCCACGGTATCCCGAGGCTGAGCCTTCACGAGATCGCTTGGTTTGCTCCTACGCCGGCTCGAGGACTCGGGGCTCCTCAGGCGAACTCGGGTCGTCGAGCTCGTCGACGTCGTCGGGAGTGCCCTCCACGTCGATGTTCGGCAGGATGCGATCGAGCCAGCGGGGCAGCCACCAGTTGCGGTCGCCGAGCAGCTCCATCGTCGCCGGCACCAGCAGCATGCGGACGATCGTCGCGTCGAGGAAGATCGCCGACGCCAGGCCGACACCGAAGAGCTTGAAGGTGCGGTCGTTCTCCAGCATGAAGCTGCCGAAGACGAACACCATGATCGCGGCCGCTGCGGTGATGACCCGAGCAGTCGTGGCCAGGCCGTTCGCCACCGAGGCGTGGCTGTCGCCGGTGCGGTGCCACTCCTCCTTGACCCGGGACAAGAGGAACACCTCGTAGTCCATGGAGAGGCCGAACACGATGGCGAAGAGCATCATCGGGGCGAACGCCTCGATGGGTCCTGGGGCCAGACCCGTGATGTCGCTGAACCAGCCCCACTGCAGCACCGTGACCATGATCCCGTAAGCCGCGCCGATCGACAGCAGGTTCATGAGCACCGCCTTGAGCGGCACCAGCACCGACCGGAACACGATCATGAGCAGCAGGAACGACAGGATCAGCACGGCGACGAAGAAGTAGGGCATGCGGTCGCCGAAGAACGTGGCTGCATCGACCGAGCCCGGGCCGGCGCCCGTCACCGCGATCTCCGATCCGAGCGCGGCCTCACCGTCGACGAGGACGTCGTCACGGAGCCGGTGCACGAGGTCGGCCGTGGCCTCGGACTGGGGCGAGCTGGTCGGGGTGACCTGCCACATGTACGCGCTCGGGTCTTCCCCGTTCGGGATCGCCGGCGACGCGAACGCCACCCCGGGGTCGGCGGCGACGGCCGCTGAGATGCCCTCCAGCACGGCGGGATCCGCAGCACCGTCGACGCGGGCGGCCAGGAAGAACGGGCCGTTGAAGCCCGGACCGAAGCCGTCGCTCAGGAGGTCGTAAGCCTGACGGGTGGTGGTGTCCTCGGCGAAGTTGCCCTCGTCGGAGAACCCGAGCCGCAGGCTGAAGACGGGGAGCGCAAGCACGATCAGCAGCAGCGCGCCACCAAGGGCGGCGGGCCACGGGTGGCGCTGGATGAGCCGGCTCCAGCGGTAGGCGAAGGTCTCTCGCAGCGGCTTCTGCTCGCGGCGCGGCACCTCACGGCGCAGCGGGGCGATGGCGAAGCCGGCGACGAGCACGACGGCCGCCAGGGGAAAGCCGATCATCAGCGGAGCCAGCTCCAGGCCGGCACCGACCAGGCCGACAGCTACCAGGCCGGCGGCGATGAGGCCGCGCCAGCGGGTGATCTCGACGCGGTCACCGGCGAAGCCGAGCAGCGCCGGGAGCAGCGTGAGCGAGGCCACCACGGTGAGAGCGACGACGACGGCGGCGCTGATGGCCAGGCCCTGGATGAACGCCACGCCCATGACGAGCATGCCGAGCAGCGAGATCACCA
Organism: Acidimicrobiales bacterium; assembly: GCA_036570385.1. Lineage (GTDB taxonomy): Bacteria > Actinomycetota > Acidimicrobiia > Acidimicrobiales > VFJN01 > VFJN01. Next base: position 6,664 of record DATCYI010000397.1, read on the forward strand.
CGGTGATGCCGGCGAAGGCGACCGCACGACCGGCGGTGTCGATGGCGATCGACGTGGCCTCGGCCGGCGTGTGCCCGTGATGCACGTTCTCCCGGTAGCGGGTGACGATGAACAGCGCGTAGTCGATGCCGACGCCGAGCCCGATCATGATCCCGAGGAACGGAGCGAAGTCGGGCATGGTCACGAGGTTGGACAGGATCGTCACCAGGACGGAGCCCGCCGCGATGCCGGCCAGGGCCACGCCGATCGGCAGACCCATCGCGAGCACGGAGCCGAAGGCCAGGACCAGCAGGACGACGGCGAAGGCCAGGCCGAGGATCTCAGACGAGGGCTCCTCGAACTCGCCGAGCGCGGCGCCGCCGAGCTCGATCTGCAGGCCGTCCGCCGAGGGCAGGATCTCTTCGAGGGTCCGGCCGATGGCGCCGGCGTCCTCCCACTCGTCACCAGGGATCTCCATGTCGACGTAGGCGATCTTGCCGGCCTCGTCGCCCTGGGTGGCGATCTGTCGGGCGCCCTCCTCGCTGAAGGGGCTGACCACCCGCATGCCGTCGAAGAGGGCGAGGTCGGCCTCTTCGAGCGCGGTCAGGGCCTCCTCGTCGAGGGCGGCGAAGGCTTCGTGGTCACGGACGTCGACCGCTCCGTCCTCAGCCAGCGTGGACACCATGGTGACCAGCGACTCGATCGTCGACTGGACCTCAGGGTCGTCGACCCCGGCATCGGAGCGGAACACGATCGTGCCGGCCATGCCGGCACCCTGGCCGCCGAACTCCTCTTCGAGGGTGTCGAGACCCCGCGTGCTCTCCCAACCGGGGGTGGCGAAGTCCTGGCCGAAGCTGCCACCGACCGCGCCGGAGATGGATCCGACCACGACGATGCCGACGACCCAGGCGATGGCGACGGTCTTGCGGCGCCGGAAGCACCAGGAACCAAGGCGAGCAAACATCAGATACCTCCGGCAATCGTGTGCGGGCTTGCGGCGGGCCGCCGCATCTGGGCCACCCGCTTGTGCCAGTACGACGCAAGAGTGGCCTGGATTCCATCGGGTATGTCCCTGAGTGTGACGAACGTCATGTCAGGGTCGCCGCCGGTGCGGCGGTCGCGGGGCGCAGGAACAGGGTGGGATCGGGCGCGTCGAGCTCGGCGTCGAGCTCGGCGGCGAGGTCGGCGTTGGCGGCCGGAGCGCCGGCGACGAGGCGGAGGGGGACGCTGCCCGCCCAGATCGGCAGCGCTACGTCCTCGGGCTCGTCGACGGCGTCGCCGCCGCGGACCTTGGCCGACCCCTCCGTGATGGGCAGGCGCAGGACGAGGGTCTTGCGGAGCTCGCTCTCGCTGGGGGGCCGGGCGACCTCGCTCCGCCCCGGCACCATGTGGTCGACGATGACGTCGAGGGCCCGGCTCCGCTCGGCAGGGTCGTCGACCCGGGCGGCCACCCCGAGCAGCACCACGCAGCGGTAGTTCATGGAGTGGTGGAACGCCGAGCGAGCGAGCACGAGGCCGTCGAGCAGGGTCACCGTCACGCACACCTCGGCGTCGGCAGACGCGCGCAGCATCGCGTTGGCCACCGCGCCGTGCAGGTACAGGGAGTCCCCGTCGCGGCCGTAGGCCATCGGCAGGACCCGTGGCTCGCCGTCGACCACGAACCCGACGTGCGCGATGTAGGCCTCGTCGAGGATCGCGTCGATCTCGGCCCGCTCGTTGCGCCCGCGCGCCGCCCCGCGGCGAAGGGTCGTGCGTGGCGTGGGAGCGAGCTGGGGGGTCATGGCCGCCAGGGTGCCAGCCGCCCAGCCCCGAGCCGCAGCGGTTTACGGCGAAAACCACGAGATCTGTGGGCGCACAGGCACGCTATGCGTGCTCTGGCGCCCACAGATCTTGGGGTCTGCAGGGGTTCAGGCTCGGATGGTGCGCTCCAGCTTCTCGAGGCTCGTGCGGTTGCGGGCCGCGGCCAGGGGCGTGAGGACGGGCGCGAACACGCGGTGCAGGCCGATGGGGTGCTCCTCGACGGTGACCGTCGTGGACCGCCCATCGTCGGCCGGCTCGAGGGTGAAGGTGACGGACCCGTGCACGAGCGGCCGGGCCCGGACCTCCATCTTGAGCAGACGCTGGTCCTGCACCTCGAGCGCGGTGGTGCGATCAGCGATGGAGAGCGGGCCGCCGAGCCCGACGACGTGGTGGAAGCTCGTGCCGGGCCGCGGCCAGCCGTCCTCGACCCGGCGGATCCGGCGGGCGCCGATCAGCCAGTCGGGGTACGTGTCGGGGTCGACGAGCGCGGCCCACACGGCTGAGACCGGAGCCTCGATGGTGGCGCTGACGGAGGACATCCGGTCAGCCTCGGGAGGGTCGGTTCACGGGCGGGGGTGCCCGGCTTCGTACTTCTCCTGGCCCTCGGCCTCTTCGTCGAAGCGCTCCTCGGCGGCGCCGGTGTCGCCGCCTTCCTCTTCGACGATCTCGTCAGCCAGCTCTTGGTCGCGAGCTGCGTTCTGGCCGAACCAGTCGTCGACGGTGCTGTTCGGCGGCTCCTCGATGGTGCCGTGGTCGGTGCTGGTGTCGTTGCTGCTGTCTCCTGCCATGCGGCGCGCCTACCCACCCCTCACGGCGCCGACACGCCCGGATGAGCGATCGAGCGGATGGCGTCGACGATCCGGTCGGGCTCCTCGAGGGGGAGCATGTGGCCGGCGCCGGGCAGCAGGACCAGCGTCGAGCCTGGGATGGCGTCGACCAGCTGGCGGGCCAGCCGGGGCGGGGTCAGGAGGTCGTGCGTGCCCACGAGCACGGTGGTGGGCACCGCTATGTCGCCCAGTCCGGCGCGCAGGTCCATGCCGGCCATGGCGTGCAGGAACCCGGCCCGGGCGGCACCGGAGGTCTCCGCGAAGCCCTGGAGGGTGGCGTCGATGTGGGCGCTGCGGGCCACCTTGCCGAGCGAGCGCCGGGTCGTCGCCCGCCCGACCCAGCCCCGCCGCGACCAATCAGCGCGCTGGTCGCCCATGAGCGCCTCGATGATGCGAGCGGGCACGGGACGACCGAGCACCCGGGCCGCGGTCGCCACGAGCACGACCGCCTTGGCCCGGGCCACGAAGTCCTCGTGGTGCAGAGCCGCGTAGGACTGGATGGTCATGCCGCCCATCGAGTGCCCGACCAGCACGGCGTCCCGGGCATCGACCGCCGTGAGCACGGCGTGCAGGTCGTTGCCGATGGCGTCGATCGACGGTGCGAGGTCGCCGGGGGTGGAGAGGCCGTGGCCTCGCTGGTCGTAGAGCACGACCCGGTGGCCGGCCAGCACCAGGCGGCGGGCCACCGTCGCCCAGAACGAGCTGCGGCCGGTCCAGCAGTGCACCAGCACCACGGTGGGGCCGTCGTCGGGACCGGCCACGAGCACCGCCAGCTCGGCCCCGTCGTCGGTGATCACGACCTGTTCGCGGCCTTCCGGCAGCTCGCTGCCGTGGGGCCCGCACGGGTCGGCCTCCTCGAACCGGGTCAGGCGCTCCTGCCGGCCCCGCAAGGCG
>DATCYI010000398.1:0-8635 GCA_036570385.1 Acidimicrobiales bacterium
CCCGGCTGCTACGACGACCTCGAGGTGGCCGACGTCGTCGTGCTGTGGGGAGCGAACATCGCCGACAACCACCCCTTGCTCGTGCCCCGCCTCCTGGCCAACGAGGGTGCTGAGGTGATCGTGGTCGATCCGCGGGTCACCAAGACGGCGCAGCTCGCGACCATGCACGTGCCGGTGGCTCCTCGCGGCGACGTGGCCCTGCTCAACGCCATCCTGCGGGTGCTCCTCGACGAGGGCCTGGTCGACCTCGCCGCCGCCCGACCCCTCGTCAGCGGCCTCGACGAGCTGCTCGCGCACCTCGCCGAGGTCGACCTCGGCGCCGCGGCCGACGAGAGCGGCGTGGGGCTCGACGACATCCGGCGGATGGCTCTCACGATCGGCCGGGCCGAGCGCTGCCTGGTGGCCTGGTCGATGGGCGTGAACCACTCAGCGCAGGGCACGGAGACCGTCACCCTGCTCAACACCCTCTGCGTCCTGACCGGCAACATCGGCCGGCCCGGAGCGGCGCCGTTCTCGATCACCGGGCAGTGCAACGCCATGGGCACCCGCGAGACCGGCTTCACCGCGTCGATGCCCGGCTACCGCAGCTACGACGACCCCTCGCACCGCCGCGAGCTGGCCGAGCTCTGGGGCATAGACGAGGACCGCCTGCCCGCCGAGCGAGGTCGCGCCTATCCCGACATCGTCAACGCCGTGATGAACGGCAAGGTGAAGGGCCTCTGGGTGATCGGCACGAACCCGCTGGTGTCGTTCCCCAACCGCGAGGTGCTCGAGGCCGCCTTCGCTCGCCTGGACCTGCTCGTGGTCCAGGACGGCTTCGAGACGCCGACCACCGCGATCGCCGACGTCGTGCTGCCCGCGGCCATATGGGGAGAGAAGGAGGGCACCTACACCAACAGCGAGCGGAGGGTCTCGCGAGCTCGGGCCGCCGTGGCGCCTCCGGGGTCGGCCAAGGCCGACTTCGACATCTTCCTCGCCATCGCGCAGCGCTGGGGCTGCCGCGACGAGGTCTTCCCGGGCTGGCGCTCCCCGGTCGACGCGTTCGACGAGTGGCGGCTGGTGTCGGCCGGCCGCCCCTGCGACTACTCGGGGATCACCTACGAGCGGATCGACGCGGCCGGCGGCGTGCAGTGGCCCTGCTCCGCCGACGACCCGACCATCCCCCTCGGCGGCACGCCGCGCCTCTACACCGACCTGCGCTTCAACCGGCCCGATGCCCGCGCCGCGCTTCGCACCGTCACCCGCCAGCCGCTGAGGGAGGAGCCCGGCCCCTCCTATCCGCTGCTCCTCAACACGGGCCGCACGGTCGAGCACTGGCACACCCGGACCAAGACCGGCCGGGTGCCGGTGCTCGAAGCACTCGCGCCGGAGGCGTGGCTGGAGCTGCACCCCGAAGACGCCAGCGATCTCGGCGTCCAGTCGGGTGACCTCGTGCGGGTCAGCTCCTCGCGCGGCGAGGTCGACCGGCTGCGGGCGCGGGTCACGTCGATCGTGCGGCGCGGTGAGGTGTTCATCCCGTTCCACTGGGACGAGCGCTGCGCCAACCGGCTCACCGCCGACGAGTTCGACCCGATCAGCCGCGAGCCCAACTACAAGCAGTGCGCCGTGCGAGTGGAGCCGGTGCACTAGCGAAGCCGAACGCATCACACACCGGAAACGACCAGGAAACACGGCACTGGTGGGATGGCCTCGTGCTCGCATCCTTGGACGGCTTCACCGTGGGCATCACCGCGGACAGGCGAGCAGACGAGCAGGCAGCGCTCTTCGAGCGGCGCGGCGCCAGCGTCGTCCTCGGCCGGTCGATCCGCACCCTGCCGATCGGCGACGACGACGATCTGCGCACCGTCACCGAGGCCACCATCGCCAGGCCCCCGCAGGTCCTCGTCGCCAACACCGGCCTCGGCATCCGCTCCTGGTACGGCGCGGCCGAGAGCTGGGACCTCGGCGAGGAGCTGCTCGGCGCCCTCGCCGGCACCCGCATCTACGCACGGGGACCCAAGGCCGCCGGCGCGGTCCACTCCATGGGCCTGGAGGTGGTGGCCCGCTCCGGGAGCGAGCGCCTGCGCGACTGCATCGACCTGGTGATCGCCGACCTCGAGCCAGGTGACCGCGTCGTGCTGCAGCGCGACGGTGGCCAGCCGCCGAGCGAGGCCCGGCGGCTGCGGGCCCACGCCGCCGAGGTCGTCGAGGTGCCGATCTACACCTGGCAGGCGGCGCTCGACGACCCTCGCCCGGCCGAGCGGCTTGCCGAGGGAGTGATCGGCGGACGCGTGCACGCGGTCACCTTCACATCGGGCCCCGCCATCCGGAGCTGGTTCCAGCTCGCCGCGGGAGCGGGCCTCGAGGACGCGCTCCGGGCTCGGCTCGTGTCGGGCGAGGTGGTGATCGGCTGCGTGGGCCCGGTCTGCGCTGAGGCCGCCGAGGCCGAGGGTTTCGGGTCCGGCGACCTCGTGCTGCCCAAGACGTCGCGGCTGGGCCCGCTGGTGCGGGCCGTGGGGGAGCGCCTGCTCGAGCGGTCGTGCCGCGTGGGTGGCTTGGAGATCACGGGCACCGTCGTGCGCATCGGCGAACAGCGGGTGGTGCTCACGTCGATCGAGGCGCAGATCCTGGCCACGCTGGCGGCGCGGCCGGGCACCGTCGTCGCGAAGGTGGACCTGCTCCGCTCGATCTGGGGCGACGCCGACGCCGATCCGCACCGCGTCGAGGTGGCGGTGAACCGCCTGCGCAGGCGTCTCGGGCTACAGGGGACCGTCATCGCCGCGGTGCCCAGGCGCGGCTACGTGCTGCGTGGCTGAGCCCCATGACCAAGAGGCGCCGGGTTTAGCCATCGGCCGGTTGTGCAAGCCTGGATCGGTGGCCTCCCGAATCGACCCGACCGACGACCGCTGGTACCAGCGAGCCGTCTTCTACGAGGTTCTCGTCCGCGGGTTCTACGACTCGACCAACGACGGCACCGGCGACCTCAAGGGTCTGGCCGAGAAGCTCGACTACATCGAGTGGCTAGGCGTCGACTGCATCTGGCTGCTGCCGTTCTACGAGTCGCCGCTGCGCGACGGCGGCTACGACATCAGCGACTTCTTCACGGTGCTCCCGGCCTACGGCGCCATCGAGGACGCCAAGGCGGTGATCGACGGGGCCCACTCCCGCGGCATCCGGGTGATCGCCGACATGGTGATGAACCACACCTCCGACCAGCACCCCTGGTTCATCGAGAGCCGCAAGGACGCCACGAACCCCAAGGCCGACTGGTACGTGTGGGGCGACGACGACCAGCGCTGGAGCGAGGCGCGGGTGATCTTCGTCGACACCGAGCCGTCGAACTGGACCTGGGACCAGGAGCGCGGCCAGTACTACTGGCACCGCTTCTTCCACCACCAGCCCGACCTCAACTACGACAACCCTGAGGTCGCCGACGCGATGCTCGACGTCGTCCGCTTCTGGCTCGACCTCGGCCTCGACGGCTTCCGCCTCGACGCCGTGCCCTACCTCTTCGAGCGCGACGGCACCAACGGTGAGAACCTGCCGGAGACCCACGAGTACCTGCGCCGGGTCCGCAAGACGGTCGACGCCGAGTACCCCGGTCGGGTGCTCCTGGCGGAGGCCAACCAGTGGCCGGAGGACGTCGTCGACTACTTCGGGCCCGAGGGCGACGAGTGCCACATGTGCTTCCACTTCCCGCTCATGCCCCGCATGTACATGGCGGTGCGGCGCGAGCAGAGGCACCCGATCACGGAGATCCTGGCCCAGACCCCGGAGATCCCCGACGGAGCCCAGTGGGGCATCTTCCTGCGCAACCACGACGAGCTGACCCTCGAGATGGTCACCGACGAGGAGCGCGACTACATGTACGCCGAGTACGCCAGCGACCCGCGGATGCGGCGCAACATCGGCATCTCCCGGCGCCTCTTCCCGCTCCTCGACAACAACGAGGACCTGGCCCGGCTCTTCCACGCCCTGCTGTTCTCGATGCCCGGCAGCCCGGTGCTCTACTACGGCGACGAGATCGGGATGGGCGACAACATCTTCCTCGGCGACCGCGACGGCGTCCGCACCCCGATGCAGTGGACGCCCGACCGCAACGGCGGGTTCTCGACCGCCGACTTCGCGCAGCTCTACCTGCCACCGCTGATGGACCCGGTGTACGGCTACTCCGCCATCAACGTCGAGCAGCAGCAGCGCGACCAGTCGTCGTTCCTCCACTGGCTGCGCCGGCTGCTCCAGGTGCGCCGCGAGCACCCGGTGTTCGGCACCGGCAGCTTCGAGGTGCTGCACGCCGACAACCCGTCGGTTCTCGCCTACCTCCGGCGCGACGAGACCGACACCGTGCTCTGCGTGCACAACCTGAGCCGGTTCCCCCAGCCCTGCGAGCTGATGCTCGAGCAGATGGCCGGTCTCGTGCCCGTCGAGCTGTCGGGCCGTGTGCACTTCCCGCCGATCGGCGAGCTGCCGTACTTCGTCACCCTGGCCCCCCACGGCTTCTACTGGTTCAGCCTGCAGGACGCAGGGGAAGGACAGGAGGAGCCGTGATCGATCTCGCCACCATCCCTGACCTGCTCGTCGAGCACCTGCCGGAGCACCTGCCCCGACAACGGTGGTCGGGCGCGCACGACCGCACCGTCTCGGCGGTGTCGGTCCGCTGGCACGAGGTCGTCTGCGAGGACGACGAGAGCAGCCTCGTGTGGGCCGTCGTCGACGTGACCCTCGACGGCACCGAGCAGCAGGCCTACCAGCTCTTCGTCGGCCTCCGGCCGGTGTCGGGCGGAGCCGAGTTCCTGGCCGGCAAGGACCGTGAGATCATCGCCGAGGTGCCCTGCGACGACGGCGGCCCCGTCGTGCTCTACGACGCCCTGGTGGATCCCGACCTCGCCATCGCCGTGTTGCACCTCGCAGCCCCCGACGTCGAGGTGGAGGTGCGCCGCCCGATCGTGCTCGAGCACTCGAACAGCTCGATCGTGTTCGACGAGTCGAGCATCCTGAAGGTCTTCCGCAAGATCGAGCCGGGCCCGAACCCCGACGTCGAGATCACCCGCACCCTCGCCGCCAACGGCTACGAGCACGTGCTCCCGCCGCTGGCCGAGCTGCGCCGGGACGACACCGACCTCGCGGTGCTGCGGGAGTTCCTGGTGGGCGCCACCGAGGGCTGGCAGCTGGCCCGCACCTCCGTGCGCGACCTCCTCGCCTCGCGGCTCCCACCGGAGGAGACCGGCGGCGACTTCGCCCACGACGCCGAGCGGCTCGGCGCCATCCTCGGAGACCTCCACCTGGCCATGGCCGAGGCGTGGGGCGTCGTCCCCGGCGACGCGCCTCGCTGGGCGGCCGAGATGGAGGACCACCTCCGCGGCCTCGTGTCCGAGGGCAGCCTCGACGTGCACCCGACGCGGCTCGACACGTCGGCGGTGGCCGACCGCTACCACCAGCTCGCCGAGCTGGACGACGCCGGCGTCGAGCTCAGGATCCACGGCGACCTGCACCTCGCCCAGGTCATCCGGGCCGACACCGGCTGGTTCGTTCTCGACTTCGAGGGCGAGCCGGCCCGCCGCCGCTCGGAGCGCTTCACCACCTCGTCGCCCCTGCGCGACGTGGCGGGCATGCTGCGGTCGTTCCACTACGCCGCAGCCACCGGGCTGGCCGAGTGGGTCGAGGGCGAGGACGACATCGACCGCGAGCTGCTCGAGCTGGCCGACGCCTGGGACCTGCGCTCCCGGGTCCACTTCTTGATGGGCTACCTCTCGGCCGACGGCGTCGAGGCCCTCCTGCCCGCCGAGACGGCCAGCCGCGACCGCGTGCTCGCGGCCTTCGAGCTCGACAAGGCCGTCTACGAGGTTGGCTACGAGCTCGGCTACCGCCCCGACCACGCGGTCATCCCGCTGGCCGGCATCGATCGCCTCCTCCGAGCGGAGCAGCCGTCGTGAGCACGCGAGCGCACCCCTCCGCCGGAACGGCCGAGTCCGCAGCGGTGCCCACCAAGGCATCAGCTTCGAAGCCTGACGACCCGATCGTGGTCGAGACCTCGCCGGTCCCATCGCCCGACGACCTCCAGCGCCTGGTCGAAGGCCGCCACGAGCACCTCTGGGACGTGCTCGGCGCCCACCCCTGCACCGTCGACGGCGTGGCCGGCACCCGCTTCGCGGTGTGGGCCCCCAACGCCCGCGCCGTGTGGGTGGTGGGCGAGTGGACCGGCTGGGACGCCGGCGCGCACCCGCTCGACCGATACGACCCCGGCGGCGTGTGGGCCGGCTTCGTGCCCCACATCGGCGCCGGTGCTACCTACAAGTTCGAGATCGAGGGCGCCGACGGTCGCCGCACCCAGCGCATCGACCCGGTGGCCCAGTTCTCCGAGCACTCCGGCGGCATGGCCAGCATCGTCTTCGAGAGCAGCCACGAGTGGGGCGACGAGGAGTGGATGGCCGCGCGGTCCGAGCGAGATCCGCTGCGGGACCGGATGAGCGTCTACGAGATGCACCTCGGCTCGTGGCGCCGCCACGACGATGACCGGTTCCTCACCTACCGCGAGCTGGCCCCGCAGCTGGCCGACCACGTGTCGTCGCTCGGCTTCACCCACGTCGAGCTGATGCCGCCGGCCGAGCACCCCTACGAGCCTTCGTGGGGCTACCAGGTCACGGGCTTCTACGCGCCCACGTCTCGCTTCGGGAACCCGGACGACTTCCGCTGGTTCGTCGACCACCTCCACCAGCGCGGCATCGGCGTGATCGTCGACTGGGTGCCCGCCCACTTCCCCAAGGACGACTGGGGCCTCGCCCGCTTCGACGGCCACACCCTCTACGAGCACGCCGACCCCAAGCGGGGCGAGCACCCCGACTGGGGCACCCTCGAGTTCGACCACGGTCGCAACGAGGTGCGGAACTTCCTCATCGCCAACGCCCTCTTCTGGCTCGGCGAGCTGCACGTCGACGGCCTGCGGGTGGACGCCGTCGCGTCGATGCTCTACCTCGACTACTCCCGCGAGCACGGGCAGTGGTCGCCCAACATCCACGGCGGCAACGCCGACCTCGAGGCCATCTCGTTCCTCCAGGAGCTCAACACAACGGTGCACCGCGTCCACCCCGGCGTGCTCACCATCGCCGAGGAGTCCACCGCCTGGGGAGGGGTGAGCCAGCCCGTCTACGCCGGCGGCCTCGGCTTCACCCACAAGTGGAACATGGGCTGGATGCACGACACGCTCGACTACTGGTCGAAGGACCCGATCTGGCGTCGCCACCACCACCACCAGGTCACCTTCGGGCTCACCTACGCGTGGTCCGAGCACTTCGTCCTGCCGCTCAGCCACGACGAGGTCGTGCACCTGAAGAAGCCGCTGCTCGGCAAGATGCCCGGCGGCGACGACGATCGCTTCGCCAACCTGCGCGCCCTCTACGCGTGGATGTGGGCCCACCCAGGCAAGCAGCTGCTGTTCATGGGCGCCGAGCTGGCCGAGACCCGCGAGTGGACGCATGACCGCGGGCTCGACTGGGGCCTGCTGCAGGACCCGCGCCACGCCGGCATCACCGAGCTGATCCGCAGCCTCAACGCGGTCCAGGCCGAGCACCCGGCGCTGCACGAGGCCGACGACGACCCCGCCGGCTTCGCGTGGCTCGACGTCGACAGCGTCGACCAGAGCACCTACGCCTTCGAGCGCTCGGTGCCCGGGACCGACAGCCTGGTGGTCTGCGTCGCCAACCTCGCCGGCATCGCCCGCCACGGCTACCGGATCGGGCTCGGGCGCGAGGGGCGGTGGCGGGCCGTGCTCAGCACCGACGACACGCGCTTCGGCGGCTACGCCGGCTGGAGCGACGACTTCGAGGCCGAGCCCGTGCCCTGGCACGACCGCGAGCACTCGGCGGTCGTCACCCTGCCGGCGCTCTCGGTCACCTACCTCGTCCCCTGCTGACGCTGGCAGGCTGGTCGGGTGCCCCCCGAGACATCCCTCGTCATCCACGGCCACTTCTACCAACCGCCCAGGGAGGACCCCTGGACCGGCGAGGTGCCCGAGCAGCCGTCGGCGGCGCCGTTCCACGACTGGAACGAGCGCATCACAGCCGAGTGCTACGGCCCCAACACCGCCGTGAAGCTCGCCACCGCCGACGGCGACATCCTCATCAACACCTTCGAGCACCTGTCGTTCAACGTCGGGCCCACGCTCATGAGCTGGCTCGAGCAGCACCACCGCGACGTCTACGACGCGATCGTCGAGGCCGACCGCCGCGGCGGGCGGGCCATCGCCCAGGGCTACGGCCACGCCATCCTCCCGCTCTGCGATGACCGCGACCTGCGCACCCAGATCCGCTGGGGCGTCGCCGACTTCCGCCACCGCTTCGGTCGCCAGCCCGAGGGCATGTGGCTGCCGGAGACCGCTGTCAGCGAGCGGGTGCTGGCCGTCCTGGCCGAGGAGGGCCTGCGCTTCACGATCCTCGAGCCGAGCCAGCTCCGCTCGGTCCGCCCGCTCGACGGATCCGGCGGCTGGCACGACCTGCTCGACGACAGCGGCGGCGTGCGCGAGGGCGTGGCCATCGACCGCCCGTTCCGCTGGCAGCACCCGGCCCGGCCCGACCTCACGCTCGACCTCGTCGTCTACGACGGCGGCATCGCCCACGCGCTGGCCTTCGGCGATCCGAGCGGGCACGAGATCGTCTCGCAG
>DATCYI010000399.1:0-8397 GCA_036570385.1 Acidimicrobiales bacterium
GAGCAGGTCGTGTCGGCCGACGTGCTGTGCGGCTACATGCACCGCGGCTACGAGAAGCTCAGCGAGGTCCGCACCTACCCGCAGGTCACCACGCTGGTGAACCGCATCGACTGGCTCGGCAGCTTCGCCAACGAGGTGCCCTTCATCCTCGCCGCCGAGCAGCTCATGGAGGTCGAGGCGCCGCCGCGGGCCAAGTGGATCCGCACCCTGCTCTTCGAGCTGTCGCGCATCGCGAACATCAGCCTGTTCATCGGCGACAACGCCCTGCAGCTCGGAGCGCAGACGCCGGCGTTCTTCGCCTTCCGCGACCGCGAGTTCGTGCTCAACCAGATCGAGGCCGTCACCGGGGGTCGCTTCCACCCCAACTTCGACCGCATCGGCGGCCTGAAGGACGACCTCCCGAAGGGGTGGATCGCCGACACGAAGGCCGCCATGGCCCGCATCCGCACCTTCTGCGACGAGATGGACGGCCTGGTGTACGGCAACGAGATCTTCCAGGAGCGCACGCGCGGCGTCGGCATCATCCCGCCGGCCATAGCGCTGTCCTACGGCCTCTCGGGCGCCAACCTCCGCGGCTCGGGCGTCGACTGGGACCTGCGCCGCGACGCCAACATCGGCATGGCCTACGACGAGCTCGACTGGAAGGTGTGGACCCACCCCGACGGCGACTCGTTCTCGCGGGCCTGGGTGCGCCTCCAGGAGGTGCGCGAGGCGACGAAGATCGTCGACCAGCTCTGCGACGGGCTGCCGGCCGGGCCGATCATGGCCAAGGTGCCCCGCATCATCAAGGTGCCGGCGGGCGAGGCCTACATCGTCACCGAGAACCCGCTCGGCCAGATGGGCTACTACCTGGTGTCGCGTGGCGACCTCGGGCCGTTCCGGCTCAAGATCCGCTCCGCCAGCTTCAACAACATCTCGATCGCCCCGTGGGTCCTCCAGGGCGTCTACGTGCCCGACATCATCGCCATCATGTCGAGCCTCTACTTCATCCTCGGAGACATCGACCGGTGACCGACGTGCTCACGCTCGCCGTGGAGTTCTCCTACTGGCAGCAGTCGATCTTCCGCACCCTGGGTGCGCTCGTCTTCGTCATCCTCGGCGCGGGCACGTTCGTCATCGTCTTCCTCTTCAAGATGATGAGCTTCATGCAGAGCCGCCTCGGCCCGATGGAGGCCGGCCCGCACGGCTCGCTGCAGCTGCTCGCCGAGGTCGGCAAGTGGCTCCAGAAGGAAGACCTCGTCCCCGAGCGGGCCGACGCGCGGCTGTTCAAGATGGCGCCGTACATCGTGCTGGCGTCCACGTTCCTCATCGTCGTCGTGATGCCGTTCGGGCCCGACGCCTACTTCACGAACCTCGACACCGGCATCTTCCTGGCCCTCGGGCTCTCGTCGATCTCGGTGATCGGCATCCTCGTGGCCGGCTGGGCCTCGGCCAACAAGTACTCCCTCATCGGTGGCCTGCGCGCCGCCGGCCAGCTCATCGCCTACGAGCTGCCGATGGTGCTCGCCATCGTCGGCGTGGTGATCCAGGCCGGCACCCTCAACCTGCAGGGCATCGTCGCCGCCCAGCACCAGGGCGACATCTTCGGCTGGGGCGGCATCGGCAACCCGTTCATCATCACGCAGATCGTCGGTTTCCTGGTGTTCCTCACGGCCACCCAGGCCGAGCTGGCGCAGCCGCCCTTCGACATGCCCGTCGCCGAGTCCGAGATCGTCACCGGCTACATGACGGAGTACTCCGGCATCCGGTTCCTGCTGTTCTTCATCGGCGAGTTCGCCACCGCCGGCGCCTTCGCCGCCATCGCCGCCACGATGTTCCTCGGCGGCTGGGCCGTGCCCTTCGTCGACCTCGACGACAACATCATGAACATCGTCGGGCCGCTCGTGCTCTTCGCCAAGATGATGCTCGTCGGCTTCTTGATCTTCTGGGTGCGCTTCACCTTCCCGCGGTTCAGGGAGGATCAGCTCCAGGCCTTCGCCTGGAAGTTCCTCATTCCGATCTCGCTCGTCAACATCCTCGCAACGATGGTCTTGAAGGTCGCCTTCTGATGCCTCTTCCCAAGCCCAAGATGCCCCTGCGCGGGCTGTTCATCGGCATGAAGATCACGCTCCAGACGGGGCTCCGCACCTTCTTCCCCAGGCGCGGCATCAAGACGCTCATCCCCGCGCCGTCCCTCGGTGCGCACACGGTGCAGTACCCGCACGAGACGGAGGCCCTCGCGCCCCGCTCCCGCGGCGTCATCGCCCTGAAGATCGAGAACTGCACCGTCTGCATGCTCTGCGCCCGCAGCTGCCCCGACTGGTGCATCTACATCGAGGGCCACAAGACCAAGGCGCCGCCCCGCCGCCCCGGCGGCAAGGAGCGCACGGTCAGCGCGCTCGACCGCTTCGACATCGACTACGCGCTGTGCATGTACTGCGGCATCTGCGTCGAGGTGTGCCCGTTCGAGGCCCTCTTCTGGACTCCCGAGCACGAGTACTCCGAGCCGCGCATCGCCGACCTCCTGCACGACATCAACCGCCTCGACGAGTGGATGGAGACCGTCCCCGACTTCGAGCCCTACGAGGCCGGGTCGGACGCGAAGGTCAAGAAGGTCCCTCGCTGATGGTCGCCCAGAACCTCTTCTTCTATGCCTTCGCGGCCGTGATCCTGTTCAGCGCGCTGCGCGTCGTCACGAGTCAGAACGTGGTCCACGCCGCCCTGTACCTCGTGGCCGTGCTCGCCTCGGTCGGCGCCATCTACGTGGTGCTCGCCGCCGAGTTCGTCGCCGCCACCCAGGTGCTCGTCTACATCGGCGCCATCATCGTGCTGTTCCTCTTCGGCATCATGCTCACCCGCGCCAAGATCGGGCGCGACCAGGACCTCACCCACGACAGCTGGATCGGCGCCGCGTTCACCGGCCTGCTGCTCTTCGGGGTCATGGCCTACTCCCTGATCGACGCCTTCGGCTGGACCAGGACCCCGCTGCCCGCCGACACAAGGATCGCCACCATCAACGGGTCGAACACGGCCACGGTGAGCGACTCGATCTTCTCCCAGTACCTGGTCCCCTTCGAGGCGGTCTCGGTCCTGCTGCTCTCCGCCCTCGTCGGCGCCATCGTCCTGGCCCGGAAGGACTGACGTGGACGATCTGCTCCTCAACCAGTTCCTGCTGCTCGGAGCTGCGCTCTTCTGCATCGGTGTCTACGGGGTCATCGCGCGCCGCAACGCCGTGCTGGTGCTCATGTCGATCGAGCTCATCTTGAACTCGGTCAACATCAACCTGATCGCCTTCGGTGCGATCCACGGGAGCATCACCGGGGCCGTGTTCGCGCTCTTCGTGATCGCCGTCGCCGCCGCCGAGGTCGGTGTCGGCCTGGCGCTCGTGCTGCTGATCTACCGCAACCGCAAGAGCGTCGACCTCAACGACGTCGCCGAGATGAAGGGCTAGGGCAGACGAACCTCATGCTCGAGAACGCCTGGATCATCCCGCTCATCCCCGCGGCATCGTTCTTCCTGATCCTCTTCTTCGGGAAGCGGCTGCCCAAGAAGGGCTCCGAGATCGGCATCGCCGCGCTGGCGATCTGCTTCGTGCTGGCGATCGCCACCAACGTCGAGTGGTTCTCCCACGTCGACGACGCCGAGCACGCCGCCGCCTCATCGCACAGCGACGACGGCGGCCACGCCGAGGAAGAGGGCGACTCCCAGGAGCACGGCATGGCCGACGGCGAGTCCGCCGGCGTCCTGCTCCCAGCAGCCCCCGATGCCGAGGCTGCGGCCTCAGCCCCCAGCGCCGACGAGGGCCAAACGGACTTCAGCGTGGAGCCGGTGCAGAAGAGCTGGACCTGGTGGTCGAGCGGCGGCCACGAGTTCACGGTGGGCATGCTCCTCGACGGGCCCGGCGTGATGATGCTCTTCGTGGTCACCCTGATCTCGCTGCTCGTGCACATCTACAGCACCGACTACGTGCACGGCGACCGTCGCTACACGCACTTCTTCGCCTTCCTGTCGCTGTTCACGGCCTCGATGCTCGGCCTGATCATGAGCGAGAACACGCTGCAGCTGCTCACCATGTGGGAGCTGGTCGGCCTCTGCTCGTTCGCGCTGATCGGGCACTGGTGGGAGGAGAAGCCGAACTCCGACGCGGCGCTGAAGGCCTTCCTCGTCAACCGCGTGGGCGACGTCGGGCTGATCTGCGGCGTCATCATCCTCTACTTCGGTGCCGGCACCTTCGACATCCGCACCATCAACGAGATGGCGATCAGCGGTGAGATCAGCCACCTGGTGCTCCTCGTGGCGGCCTGCTCGCTGATGGCCGCGGTCATGTCGAAGTCGGGCCAGTTCATCCTCCACACCTGGCTGCCCGACGCCATGGCCGGTCCCACCCCCGTGTCGGCCCTGATCCACGCCGCCACCATGGTCGTGGCCGGCATCTACATGGTCGGCCGGCTCTACGGCGTGTTCTTCCAGGGCCTCTCGATCGGCATCTCGAGCGTCAACCTCATGGCCGTGGTCGGCGGCGTCACCGTCCTCGGCGGCGCGGCGCTGGCCTTCGTGCAGTCCGACATCAAGAAGGTGCTCGCCTACTCCACCGTCAGCCAGCTCGGCTACATGGTGATGGCGCTCGGCGTCGGTGCCTGGACGGCGGCGTTCTTCCACCTCTTCACCCACGCCATGTTCAAGGCCGGCCTCTTCCTCGGTGCGGGCTCCGTCTCCCACTCGGTCCACTCCTTCGACATGAAGGAGCACATGGGCGGGATGAAGCGGTTCATGCCGAAGACCTACGCCACGTTCATCATCTGCACCCTCGCCCTCATCGGCATCTTCCCGCTGGCTGGGTTCTGGTCGAAGGACGAGATCCTCGCCGCCGCGGGCCAGCTCGGCGGCGACGGCTCGTACACCGCCTTCCTCGTCGTCGGTGTGCTCGGTGCGCTGATGACGGCGGCCTACATGACCCGCTGCGTCTACCTCACCTTCCACGGTGAGCCCCGCGGCCATGCTGCCGACACCGCGCACCCGCCGCACGAGTCGGGCCCCCGCATAACCGTCCCGCTGTTCATCCTGAGCGGCATGGCCATCGTCGCCGGCTTCGCCAACATCCCGAACAGCGGCGCGCTGTCGTGGGTCCCCGACGGCATGGCGGTGCGCTTCGAGCACTTCTACGAGCCCAAGGGCGACTACTTCCCGGTGGTGCTCGACACCTTCGCCCACCCCGAGTTCTCGCTCGGCGTGGCCCTGTTCTCGACCGTGATCGGCCTCCTCGGCATCGGCCTGGCCTACGCCTGGTACTTCCGTGGGCTCGGCCCGCACGGCATCACCGAGCGCAACCGCCTCGCCCGAGCCGGGCACCGCGTGCTCGTCGAGAAGTACTACCTCGACCGCCTCTACGTCGACGGCATCGCCGGCGCCATCAAACGGCCGATCGCCCGAGCGGCCTACTGGTTCAACCAGAACGTCCTCGACGGCATCGTCAACGGCATAGGTTCCGGCATGGCCCGCATCGGCCGCTTCGTCTACGACCGGATCGACCAGGGTGTCATCGACGGAGCGATCAACGGGTCCGGCGCCGCCGCCAGTAGCACCGGACAAGGGCTCCGCAAGATCCAGACCGGGCGCGTGCAGGAGTACGCAGCCCTCCTATTCGCCGCGGCAGCACTGCTGGCCGGCGTCTTCATCATCGTCATCTAGGTACCGAGGACCGAGAACGGCACCATGAACAACGACTTCCTGACCGACTGGGGCTTGAGCCTCATGGTGTTCCTGCCGCTGGCAGGAGCCCTCGTGATGCTCCTGATCCCCAAGGCCGAAGAGGGGATGCACAAGGTCGTAGCCCTGCTCGCGTCCCTCGCCTCCGCCGGCGTGGGCATCGCGGTGATGGCGGACTTCGACTACGACAAGGCCGGCGAGCTCCAGTTCGTGGTCAACGAGACCTGGATCGAGGTCATCAGCTCCCGGTACTTCATGGCCCTCGACGGGCTCTCGCTGCCGCTGGTCGCCATGACGCTGCTGATCACGCCGCTGGTGATCATCTACAGCTGGAACCACTTCCCGGCCCCGCACAACCCCAAGGCCTTCCTCATCCTCACGCTGGTGCTCCACACCGGCATGCTCGGCAGCTTCGTGGCGCAAGACCTGATCTTGTTCTTCGTGTTCTTCGAGGTCGTGCTGCTCCCGATGTACTTCATGATCGGCGTGTGGGGCGGCGAGAAGCGCCAGTACGCCGCCATCAAGTTCTTCCTCTTCACCCTGTTCGGCTCGGCGCTGATGATCGTCAGCTTCATCGCCGTGTTCTTCGTCAGCGGCTCCGACACGTTCTCCATGGTCGACGTGGCGTCCGGCGTGGCCGACCGCAACCTCGCCGGCGACCTCGCCCTGTCCACCCAGGTGCTGATCTTCGGCGGCATGTTCGTCGGCTTCGCCATCAAGGTGCCGATGTTCCCGTTCCACACCTGGCTGCCCGACGCCCACACCCAGGCCCCCACCCAGGGCTCGGTCATCCTCGCCGCCGTCCTCCTGAAGCTCGGCACCTACGGCTTCATCCGGGTGGCTCTGGCGATCCTGCCCGAGGCCGCCGTCGAGTGGGCGCCCTGGATCGGCCTGCTCGCCGTCATCGGCATCATCTACGGCGCCCTGGGCTGCCTCGCCCAGACCGACATGAAGCGCCTCATCGCCTTCTCGTCGGTGGCGCACATGGGCTACGTGATGCTCGGCATCTCCACGCTCACCGACTTCGGCCTCAACGCCGCCGTCTTCGGCATGGTCGCCCACGGCCTAATCACCGGCCTCCTGTTCTTCGCCTCCGGCTCGGTGAAGGACCGCTACCACACCCTCGAGATCAAGCGGCTCGGCGGCATCCTCCTCAAGGCCCCCAAGCTCGGATGGGTGCTCGGCTTCGCCACAATGGCCTCGCTCGGCCTCCCCGGCCTGGCCGGGTTCTGGGGCGAGTTCCCCGCCATCCTCGCCGCCTACAACCCGGCGCCTGGCCTCTCCGAGGAGCTCTTCCGGGTCTACATGGTGGTCGCCGCCATCGGCACCGTCTTCGCCGCCGGCTACCTGCTGTGGCTCTACCAGCGCACCTCGTTCGGCACCACCAAGGACGAGTTCGAGAGCGAGGACATCCCCGACCTGCACGTCACCGAGTGGATCGCCTGGCTCCCGATGCTGGGTCTGATCCTCGCCCTCGGCGTCTACCCGCACCTGATCTTCCAGGTGACCGACCCGGCCATGACGGCGATGGGCGACATGTTCGCCGCGCTGGGCCAGTGACCCACCGATGCTGAGCTCGCTCATCCAGCAGGGCACGCCGTTCCTGCGCCCCGAGGTCGACTTCCACGCGTTCGCGCCCGAGATCATCCTCGTCGGCACGATCGTCGTGGTGCTCCTCGCCGACCTCTTCACCCCCGAAGGGGGCCGGGCGATCCTGCCCTCGCTGGCCGGCATCGGGCTCCTGGCCTCGCTGGTCCCGATCCTCACCCTCGCCCTCGACGGCACCGACCGGGCCATGTTCGGCGGCGCCTACGCGGTCGACGACTTCTCACTCGTGCTGAAGGCGCTGTTCTTGATCGCGGGCTACGTCGTCGTGCTGCTGTCGACCAACTACATCGCCGAGGGCGACTACGCGGAAGGCGAGTACTACTTCCTCCTGCTCGCCTCGATCCTCGGCATGACGATCATGGCGTCGGCTCGCGACCTCGTGTCGATCTTCATCGCCCTCGAGCTCCTGTCGATCCCGGCCTACATGCTGGCCGGCTGGCGCAAGCGCGACCTCCACGGCAACGAGGCGGGCGTGAAGTACTACCTGATGGGCGTGTTCGCGTCAGCGGTGATGCTCTACGGCATGTCGCTGCTCTACGGCCTGTCGGGCAGCACGCTGCTGAGCGACATCGCCGTCACCGTCGGCTCGGGCGACACCAGCCCGATCGTCACCCTCGCCGTCGTGCTGCTCATCGTCGGGTTCGGCTTCAAGGTCTCCGCCGTGCCGTTCCACACCTGGGCGCCCGACGTCTACGAGG
The DNA here is from genome assembly GCA_036570385.1 of Acidimicrobiales bacterium. Classification (GTDB taxonomy): domain Bacteria; phylum Actinomycetota; class Acidimicrobiia; order Acidimicrobiales; family VFJN01; genus VFJN01. The sequence continues at coordinate 7,992 of DATCYI010000399.1, forward strand.
GCGCACCCACACCCATCACCGCGTTCCTCGCCGTCAGCTCCAAGGCCGCCGGCTTCGTGGCGCTGCTCCAGCTGATCCTCATCGCCTTCATCGGGCGCACCGACGTCGTCGGGCCGCTCATGTGGGTGCTCGCCGCGCTCACCATGACCGTCGGCAACCTCATCGCCTTGCGCCAGACGAACATCATCCGCATGCTCGCCTACTCCGGCGTGGCCCAGGCCGGCTTCATGCTCGCCCCCCTCGCGGTGGTCGGCACCAACCCGGCCGGCGCGCTGCGCGCCGTCGTCACCTACCTGCTGATCTACGCCGCCATGAACCTCGGCGCCTTCGCCGTCGTGCTCGCCGTGGCCCGCAAGACCCGCAGCGCCGAGATCGACACCTGGGGCGGCCTCTTCGAGTACGCGCC
>DATCYI010000400.1:0-3221 GCA_036570385.1 Acidimicrobiales bacterium
CCGCACGTACGTGGTCCGAATGATCGACAGCGGCAACCTCCCCGGCCACCTCGTCGGCACTCACCGTCGACTCAAGGCCAGGGACGTCCTGCGCTACAAGGCCCGGCGCGAGGAGCGGCTGGCCGGAGCAGCGGCAGTCGCCGAAGCCGACGTTCAGGCCGGCGTTACCTATCGCTGAGCGTGCGCGTCGTCCTTGATGCCTGCGTGCTGTACCCACCTTCACTGCGTGATCTCCTGCTTACGCTCGCCGCCCTTGATGCCATCGAGGTCCGCTGGAGCGACGAGATCCTTGGTGAGCTGGTCCGCAACGTCGTGGCCGATCACCCCGACATCACCGCTGACCGCTTCGAGGAGCACATGGGGGGTCGAGCCGATCTGCGCAGCGCTGGAGATCGCCCCCACCACCTACTGGTCGGCCGAGACCCGACCGCCCTGTGCCCGCAAGATCCGCGACGCCGAGCTGGGACCTGCGATCGAGGTCATCTGGGCCAAGAACTACTCCGTCTACGGACGTCGCAAGCTGACCAAGGCAGTCCGCAAGGCCGGCCAGGATGTAGGCCGTGACCAGGTCTTCCGGCTGATGCGCGAGCGCGGCATCCGCGGAGCGAGCCGAGCGAAGAACCGCTTCACCACCCACGCCCGTCCGGCCGCCGTCCGCGCCCCGGACCTCGTGAAACGAGACTTCACCGCAACAGCCCCCGATCAGCTCTGGGTCGCGGACTTCACTGCGGCCGTGCGGCATGCCCTGAACGCAGACACGGGCACGGTCGGCGGCAATGCCGGGGATGCGGTCCGGGGGGATCGGTACGCTGGTCGGCATGGGACAGCGCCGAGCGATCGTCGACGCGAAGCGGTATGAGATCACTGATCTCGTCCGCCGTCATCGCGGACGGAGCGTCGCCTTGTTCGGGTCGGTTGCCCGCGGCGATGACACGGGCGCGAGCGACATCGATTTCCTGGTCGAGTTCGAGCCCGGCACGTCCCTGTTCGACCTGATGGACCTCGAGGATGCGCTCCAAGACTTGCTCGGTGTGCCGGTGGACGTCGTGTCCGCCGGCGGTCTGAAGGATCGTGACGACCACATTCGCCAAGAGGCGGTTCCCCTCTGACCCGAGCCGACAACGAGCGCATCGCCGACGTCCTCGAGGCAGCGGATCAGCTGGCGGCATTGGTCGCCGGCGGGCGCGCGGCCTTCGACGGTGACTGGATGCGACAACGCGCCGCGGAGCGCATCCTGGAGATCGTCGGCGAGGCACCCAACGCCATGTCAGAGGAGTTCAAGGCGGCCCACCCGGCCGTGCCATGGAGACACGTGGTCAACCTGCGGCATCTCCTCGCACATCACTACCACCGCGTCGATGCCGACCAGATCTGGTCCATCGCCACCGATTCAGTTCCAGCACTCAGCGAAGAGCTGCGTTCAGCATCGACTTAGGACCCGAGCGGATAGGTGAACGCCGTGTCACCTATCCGCTCGGGTCCTTAGGGAGATCATCAACCCGCTTCCGGGTCTGGCTACTCGATGCGCAGTCCGGAGATGGCTCGGGCGATGACGAGCTGCTGGATCTGCTCGGTGCCTTCGAAGATGTCCATGATCTTGGCGTCACGGTGCCAGCGCTCGACGGGGTACTCGCGGGTGTAGCCGTAGCCGCCGAGGATCTGGATCGCACGCTCGGTCACCCAGGTGGCGGTGCGGCCGGCCTTGAGCTTCGACATCGAGCCCTCGGCGTTGACGTAGCCGCCGTTGTTGGCGAGCCATGCGGCCCGCCACACGAGCAGGCGGGAGGCGTCGATCTCTGTCTTCATGTCGGCGAGCATGAAGCCGATCGCCTGGTTCATGATGATCGGCTTGCCGAAGGCCTGGCGCTCCTTGGCGTACTGCAGCGAGTACTCGTAGGCAGCCCGGGCGATGCCCACGGCCATGGCGGCCACGGCCGGGCGGGTCGACTCGAAGGTCGACATCGCCGGCTGCTTCTCACCGGTGCGCTGACCCTCACGGGCCTTGGCCAGCTTGGCGTCGAGCTTCTCCTTGCCGCCGAGCAGGCACGAGCCGGGCACCCGCACGTCGTCGAACACGACCTCGGCGGTGTGCGAGGCGCGGATGCCGTGCTTCTTGTACTTCTGGCCCTGCGACACGCCGGGCGTGCCGGGCGGGACCACGAAGCTGGCCTGACCGCGGCCCCGCAGCTCGGGGTCGACGGTGGCGACCACGACGTGCACGTCGGCGATGCCGCCGTTGGTGATCCACGCCTTGGTGCCGTTGATCACCCACTCGTCCTTGGCCTCGTCGTAGACGGCCCGGGTGCGCAGGGAGCTCACGTCGGAGCCGGCGTCGGGCTCGCTCACGCAGTAGGCGCCGAGCTGCACCTTGTCGGCGTCGCCGTAGCACTGCGGCACCCACTCGAAGACCTGCTCCGGCGTGCCGCTGCCGGCGATGCCCGCGGCGGCGAGGCCGGAGCCGAAGATCGACAGCGCGATGCCGGCGTCGCCCCAGAAGAGCTCCTCCATCGCAACGGGCATGGTGAGACCGGTGGGGTCGCCCATCAGCGCGTTGGCCATGAAGTCCATGCTGTAGAGACCGATCTTGGCGGCCTCCTGGATGATCGGCCAGGGAGTCTCCTCCCGCTCGTCCCACTCCTCACCCGCGGGACGGATGACCTGCTCGGCGAAGTCGTGGACCCAGCTCTGGATCTGCTTCTGGTCGTCGTTGAGCTCGAGGGAGAACTCGGCCATGGGGCACCTCGCGGGAGAGTGGGATGGGCTAGTGCTCGGCGGCAAGTTACCGCCGGGTAACAACGGTTCAACGGTACACGTCGTCGATCCTGCCTACCCAAGTTCGTGGCCACGGAGCCGGGAGGAGTTCGCGCGCTGAGCGTCGAAGTCCGCGCCCATGGCAGCGGACATCACGGCATTGAAGGACCTCGAGCTGATCGACCGGGCACGCTCCGGCGACCGGGATGCCTTCGCCGAGCTGTACCGGCGCGAGGCGCCGGGGGCCTGGCGGCTCGCCCTCGCGGTCACCCGCTCGCCGATCCACGCTTCCCGCGCCGTCGCCGCCGCCTTCGCCACGGTGCTCGGCAACGACGGCCCCGCCCCTGACCGCGCCCCGCCCCTGCGCCACCAGATGCTCCGCGCCACGCGCGAGCTCTCGCTGGCCGCCGCCGACCTGCCCAGCGTCGTCGGCTCAACGGGCATGGCCGACTCCGCCCTGCGCTCCGACA
>DATCYI010000401.1:0-4015 GCA_036570385.1 Acidimicrobiales bacterium
TCATCGCTTGCTCCCGAACCCGAAGAGGTGCTGTCCGACCTTGCGCATCTGGATCTCCTCCGCGCCTTCCGTTATCCGGTACCGGCGGTGGTGCCGGTAGATGTGCTCGAAGGGCATGTGGCGGCTGTAGCCCACGCCGCCGCAGGTCTGCATGGCCCGGTCGGCCGCCTCGCACACGAGCCGGTTGGCCCGGTAGTTGCACATGGCGACGAGGTGGGTGACCTCCATGTGGTGCTTCTGGTCCATCTGCCACGCGGTGGAGCGGATCAGCTGGCGCAGCATCGCCGCCTCGGTGTGGAGCTCGACCAGCGGGAACTGGATGCCCTGGTTCGACGACAGGCGCTTGCCCCAGGTGGTGCGCTGGTTGGCGTAGTCCACGGCGGTGTCGATGCAGTGCTGGGCCGCCCCGAGCGACGACGCGGCCTGACGGATCCGGTTCTCGTGCACGAACAGCTGGGCCAGCTCGAGACCGTGGTCGAGGCGCCCGAAGAGCGTGTTGGCCGGCACCCGCACGTCGGTCATCGTGACCTCGGCGTGGTCGGTGGGCATGTTGAAGGTCCACCAGAAGAAGTCGACGTTGAAGCCGGGAGCGTCGGTGGGCACGAGGAAGGCGCTGATGCCGACGGGCGAGCCGGGGTCACCCGAGGTGCGGGCGAAGATGATGTCGTGAGTGGCGTGGTGCAGCCCTGAGTTCCACCGCTTGTGGCCGTTGATCACCCACTCGTCGCCGTCGGCCACGGCGGTGGTCTCGAGGTAGGTGGCGTCGGAGCCGTGGTTCGGCTCGGTGAGGCCGAAGGCGAGGCGGCGGGTGCCGTCCATGAACCCCGGCATCCACTCGGCCTTCTGCTCCTCGGTGCCGAAGTCCCGCATCATCAAGATCGTTGGGAAGTTGCCGACGATCGAGCTCTCGTTCTGGAGGTCGTTGTGCAGGCCCAGGCCCTTGTGGGCGAGGTGCTCGCGGATGATGGCCATCTCGAGGTTGCTGGCGTCGCGCCCGCCGAACTCGGCCGGCAGGGCGAGGCGCAGCCAGCCCGCGGCGTCGGCCCGCCGGCGCATCTCGCGCAGCAGATCCTCCCAGTCCTCGCGCGGCACGCCGTCGTTCTCGAAGTCGGTCCGGGCCCACTCGCGGCGGTGGTCGAAGAACCGCTCGTTGTCGTCCTGGGCCTGAAGCGGCTTGATCTCGCGCTCGATGAACTCGTCGAGCTGGTCGAGCGTGGCCTGGATCTCAGCCGGTATGTCGAAGTCCATCGTCTCCCCCTGGGTCGGCAGCGGCCGAGCGTACCTTGCCGAGCGCTCGTTAAGTTTCGGCGGTGCGCGGCCGGCGGATCAGCGGCCGGTGAAGCTCGGCTCGCGGCGCTCGAGGAACGACGCCACGCCCTCGCGGTGATCGTCGGATCGGAAGCACTCGCCGAGGGCCACGGCGGTGCGCTTGCGGTGGGCTGCGACGTCGCCGCTCATCGCGTCGTAGAGCAGCCGCTTGGTGCGGGCCAGCGCGAACGGCGAGCCCGCGAGGAAGCGCTCCGCCTCCGCGCGAGCCGTGGCCAGCAGGTCCTCGGGCGCCACCACCGCCGAGACGAAGCCGAGCTCCAGCGCCCGCTGCGCGTCGATGAACTCCCCCGAGTAGAGGAGTCGGAGCGCCTCGGTGTGCCCGATGATCCGGGGCAGGAGGAAGGTGCCGGCCCCAAGATCGGGCACGAGGCCGCGACGGACGAAGTTCCAGGCGATCCGCGCGGTGGTGGACGCCACCCGCACGTCGCACTGCGTGGCGAACTCGGCACCCATGCCCACGGCCGGTCCGTCGATCGCGCCGATCACCGGCTTCGGGCACTCGACCATCGCCCAAGGCACGCCGGGAGCGCTGTCAGCGCCCCGCCCCGACCGCTCGTCGGGAGGTGTGTCGGCGAGGTTGCTCAGGTCGGTGCCGGCGCAGAAGGCGCCCCCAGCACCCGTGATGATCACGGCCCGGGCGGCCTCGTCGTCGGCGGCGCGGGCGATGGCGGCGTGGAACTCGCCGAGCACGGCGAAGCTCATCGCGTTGCGCTTCTCGGGTCGGTCGATCGTGATGGTGGCGACGTGGTCGCTCACCTCGTACCGGATCGCTTGGTCTGTCACTAGGACCTCTTCTTGCGCTTGGCGGCGGTGGCGCCGCTGGGTCGTGGAGGGGTGTCGGCGAGGGCGTGGGCGAAGCGCTGGTGCTGCTCCGTGACGCGCGCCAGGGACCGGTTCACGGTCGGGAACGGGTCGACCACACCTGTGCAGAGGGTGAGGACGGCTCGAGCCACGTCGCGAGGTTCGGTGGTGCGGAAGACGCCCTCCTCGACGCCGTCGGAGACCACGCCCGCGATGAGGTCGACCATCCGTTCGATCGTCTTGGCGATGACGGCGCGGTCGGCCGCCTCGAGACGACCGTGCTCGCGCCACGACACCTGGGCAGCCTGCTGCGCCCACTCGTCGTGGAGGTTCGACCAGATGAGGGTGGCGACCGCGACGTCGAGCCGGGCGAGCGGGTCGGGGCCCGCCGCGTCGAGCTCCTTGGCCAGCCGGGCGAGCACCACCTCGTGCGCCTCGTGGAGGAACTCGCGCAGGAGGTCCAGCTTTGAGGGGAAGTGGTAGTAGAGCGCGGCGACGCTGACGCCGGCGGCGCTGGCGATGTCGCGGGTCGACGTCCCCTCGTAGCCCTTCTCCGCCATAAGCCCCACGGCCGTGCGCATCAGCGACACGCGTCCTGGCCGCGGGCGGGGCGTGCGGGGTTGGGTCACGACGCAACCGTACCGCCCACGCGAACTTGGCGAGCGACCGCTAAGTTGCGCGCCGATGGCCTACACGGAGATCTCCTACGAGGAGCGCGACGACCACGTCGGCCTGCTCACCATCCAGCGCCCCGACGCCCGCAACGCCCTCACCTTCACGACCTACGCGGAGATGGAGGAGGTGGTGCGCACCACCACCGCACGCTGCCTGGTGATCACGGGCGCCGACCCGGCCTTCTGCTCCGGCGACGACGTGAAGCAGGTGATGGCTGGCGCCGGTGAGCGGGTCAGCAGCGGCCTGCGGGCCGAGCCCGCGCTCACGCCGCTCGCCGACGCGCTCCTGCACACAGACGTGCCCGTCGTCGCCGCCATCAACGGCGCCGCGGTGGGCTGGGGCATGGAGCTGGCGATCATGGCCGACATCCGGGTCGCCTCGGAGCGAGCCAAGCTCGGCGAGCTCTTCGTGATGCGCGGTCTCTGCTGCGACGCGCCGGGGCTCGGCCGCCTGAACCAGCTGGTGGGCCGCGAGGTGGCGGCCGAGCTGCTCTTCACCGGACGGATCGTGGGTGCGGCGGAGGCCAAGGAGCTGAAGCTGGTGTCGCGCGTCGTGCCCCACGAGGAGCTGCTGCCGGTGGCGCTGGAGCTCGCCGGACGGATCGCTGCCAACCCGCCTCTCGCGGTGCAGCGCATCAAGCGGGGGCTGCGCGAAGCGCTCGATCCCGACTGGCGCGAGCTCGGCCGGTGGGTGTCGGCAAGCCTCGGCGAGCTCTTCGCCACCGAAGACCACAAGGAGGGCGTCCGCGCCTTCCTCGAGAAGCGCGACCCGCAGTTCCAGGGCCGATGACCGCACCCCTCGATCCCGAGGCCGAGGCACGACTCCGGACGTGGCTCGCCGACCACGTGGACGACCTCCCCGACGGCGACCTCGACGTCGAGGTGGTGTCGGGAGGTTCGTCCAACCTGACCCTCGGGGTGACCGTCGGCGACCGCCGCCTCATCGTCCGCCGCCCGCCCATCGGGCACTTCTTGCCGACCGCCCACGACATGGGCCGCGAGCATCGCGTCTACGCCGCGCTTCACGGCACCGACGTCCCGGTGCCGCGCGCCCTAGGGCTGTGCGAGGACGAGGCTGTCATCGGCGCGCCGTTCTACGTGATGGAGCGCCTCGTTGGGGTGGTGCCGCACGACCCGGGAGCGCTGGCCGGCGCTGACGCAGCCACCAACGCGGCGTGCGCTGAGGACTACGTGCAGGTGCTCGGGCACAT
>DATCYI010000402.1:0-3214 GCA_036570385.1 Acidimicrobiales bacterium
GGGGCTCGATCCGTGGCTCGGCCTGGTTGAGGTCACCGGCGAGCTCTCCGGCGTCGATGCCGGCGCGGGTGAGTCGGTGAGCAGCTGGGACGAGGCGGTCGCCGCCGCGCAGGTCGCGCTCGGCTACGAGCTGGTCGGCGCCTCGCGCCGCATGCTCGAGCTGGCCCGCGGGCACGCGCTCGAGCGCGTCCAGTTCGGCCAGCCGATCAGCCGGTTCCAGGCCATCCGCCACAAGCTGGCCGACACGCTGGTCGCCATCGAGACCGCCGACGGCGTGCTCGCCGCCTCGTGGCTCGACCGCTCCCCCGTGACCGCGGCCATGGCCAAGTCGCTGGCCGGCCGCGGCGCCCGCCTCACCGCCAAGCACTGCCAGCAGGTGCTCGCCGGCATCGGCTTCACCACGGAGCACGACCTGCACCGCTACGTGCGCCGGGTCCTGGTGCTCGACGAGCTCTTCGGCTCCGCCCGAGCCCTCACCAAGGACCTAGGCGAGCAGCTCCTGGCCACCCGCCAGCTCCCCCCGCTCCTCCCCCTCTGACCCCGACCCCCTCGCGAACCTGCGCCCCAAACCTGCGGAAAACCGCGAAGAAGGGCCGCAGGTTGCACACGGTCTCCGCGAACCTGCGCCCGAAACCTGCGGAAAACCGCGAAGAAGGGCCGCAGGTTGCAGACGGTCTCCGCGAACCTGCGCCCCTTTTGCGTTGTTCCTAACGGGTTTGGGGCGCAGGTTGGGTAGGTCTGGGCTGGGTCGGACCGGGTTTGGTGGGTCAGCCCTCGCGGTGGAGGAAGCGGTCGACGTTGGCCCTGAGCTCGGGGGAGTCGAAGGAGCGGTGCTCGGCGCCGAGGGCGTAGTCGAGCGTGTTGAGCACGGCCCGCTCGAGGTTCAGGTTGAGGATGCGCTTGGTGTCCTGCACGGCCTGCTTGGGCAGCTTCGCGATGCGCTGGGCGCAGGCCAGGGCCTGGTCGAGCACCTCGGCATCGGGGCACACGTGGTTCACGAGACCGATCTGCGCGGCTCGCTCGGCGGGGATCCGGTCTCCGGTGAGGGCGTACTCCTTGGCCAGCTGCAGGCTGGTGAGCAGCGGCCACGTGACCGGGCCGCCATCCGCGGCGACGAGGCCCACGGCGACGTGGGGGTCGGCGAGGTAGGCGCTCTCGGCCATGTACACGATGTCGGAGAGGGCGACGATGCTGCAGCCGAGGCCGACCGCCGGGCCGTTCACGGCGGCGATCACCGGCACGCGGCACGCCACCATCCCGGTGACGATCTTGCGGCCGTCGACGAGGCTCTGGCGGCGGAGGTCCTCGTCGCTGATGAGCTCGTCGAGGTATGTGAAGTCGCCGCCGGCCGAGAAGGCGCGGCCGTTGCCGGTGATGACGACAGCGCGGGCATCCGCATCGTCGTCGATCTGCGGGAACAGCCCGGCCAGGCCGTTGTGCAGCACGTGGTTGGTGGCGTTGAGCTGCTCGGGCCGGTTCAGCCTGACGATCCGGATCGGGCCGTCGGAGGTGAGCTCGATCTCGGGCGGCAGGTCGTACTTGCTCATGAGGGCAACCCTAGGATCCGCCGCGCGATGAGGTTCCGCTGGATCTGCGACGTGCCACCCATCACGCTCTGGGCCCGGCTGTAGAGGTAGGTCTTCAGCCACTGGTCGTCGCTGTCGTGACCAGTGCCGCCGATGGCGAGGGCGGCGTGGCCGACCTGCTGCTCGGTGCAGGTCATGAGGAGCTTGTCGACGGAGCCCTCCGGGCCGTGCTCGATGCCGTCGAGGCGATCAGACAGACGGCGGCTCACGTGGCAGCGCAGCATCTCCGCCTCCACGATGCCCCAGCCGAGCTCGCGCACCTGCTCGGAGCCGTACCGGCCCGGGTCGGTGCGCACCCGGTCGGCGAGCTGCTTGACCGTCTTGCGGTAGCGGGCGACGAAGCCGAGCTCGCCGGGCTCGCGCTCGTGGCTGACGACGGTCATCGCCAGCGCCCAGCCCTGCCCGGGGTCGCCGATCATGTCGGCGGCGGCCACGCGGGCCCCGTCGAACACGACCTCACCGAACTCCTTGGTGATGCCGTTGATCATCGGCAGCGGGCGCTGCTCGACGCCGGGCTGGTCCATGGGCACGGCGAAGGCCGAGATGCCCTTGTGCTTCGGAACGTCGGGGTCGGTGCGAGCCAGGACGAGGCACCAGTCGGCGTCGTCGGAGTAGCTGGTCCAGACCTTGTGGCCGGTGATCACGAACTCGTCGCCGTCGCGCACAGCCTTCGTGCGCAGCGACGCGAGGTCGGAGCCGGCGTCGGGCTCGCTGAAGCCCTGGCACCAGCGCTCTCGGCCGTTGACGATGCCGGGCAGGAAGCGGGCCTGGATGTCCTCGTTGGCGTGCTCGAGGATCCCCTGCACCAGGTAGCCGAGGCTCGGGCGGGGCGGGGCGCCGGCCGCGGCCAGCTCGTCGTCGAGGATCACGTCGTAGACGCTGGGCAGGCCCTGACCACCGATCGCGACGGGCCACGACATCCCGAAGAAGCCGCCGTCGAAGAGCGACTGGTGCCAGGCCGCCATCCCGGCCCAGTACTCGTCGTCGGTCGACGACCCCGGCAGCCCCGGGTTGTTGGTCGCGAGCCAAGCGCGCAGCCGCTGGCGGAACTCCGCCTCGGCCGTCGAGTCACCGAAGTCCATCAGCTGCCTCCGATCCCGTGGTGGGCCAGCACCCGGTCGAGGCTGGCGCCGGCACCTCCGAGGACGTCGCTCGAGAGCAGCGCCCGTCTCAGGTAGACGTGGGCCAGGCACTCCCAGGTGTTGCCGATCCCGCCGTGCACCTGGATGGCCGTCTCGCACACCGTCCGGGCGGCCCGAGCGCCATAGGCCTTGGCCACCGCACCGGCGGCCACCGCGTTGGCCGGCGGGAGCGCGTCGACGGCCCAGGCGGCGTGCAGGGCTGCGCTGCGCGTGCCCTCCATGGCCACGAGCGCGTCGGCCAGGAGGTGCTGGATCGACTGGAACGAGCCGATGGCGGTGCCGTACTGGTGGCGCTCCGTGGCGTAGTCGCAGGCGAGCTGGAGGGCGCCGCGCATGACCCCGACGAGGTCGGCGGCCGTCAGCGCGAGGCCGAGTGCCGTCCACCGGGCGACGTCGTCGTCGGTGAGCGTGCGGCTCTGGTCGGCGACGAGGACCGGTGCTGCGGCGGCGGGCACCGCTGTGGGCCGCGTGATGTCGACGGCGTCA
>DATCYI010000403.1:0-10947 GCA_036570385.1 Acidimicrobiales bacterium
CTCAGCAGCCTCTCCCCGCGGGCGGCCCATGCCGTGCGGGCCGCCGCCGAGCGCCCGCCCGCCGGCGAGGAGGCCGCCGATCCGGTCGACGAGCCCCTGAACCGCGGTCTCCTGCTCAAGTTCCTGTCGTCGTCCTCATCATCCAGCTGACACGCCGCCGGAGGGCGGCTGTGGCAGCCTGAGGCTCGCCATGCGCATCTCATCCCGCCGCCTCGGCGAGTTCCTCGTAGCTCGCCGCGTCCTGTCTCGCGACACCCTCGAGGAGATGCTCGCCCGCGAGCCGTCCGGGGGCCTCTCCTTCAGCGACCTCCTCGTGCGCGAGGGGGTGGTGGGGGAGGTCGACATCACCGCGGCCCTGGCCAGCGAGGTGGGAGTCGACTTCATCGACCTCACTGAGCGGTCGATCCTCCCCGATGCGTGGGCGGCGGTGCCCGAGGACCTGGCCCGCGCTCACCTCGCCGTGGCGCTGGAGCGCACAGCAGAGGGCGTGCTCGTGGCGCTGGCCGACCCCAGCGACGACGTAGCCATCGCCGAGATCGAGACGGGGCTCGGCGTCCCGGTCCTGCCCGCTGTCGCCATGCGAGCGGACCTGTCCGCGCTGATCGGCCAGATGTACGGCGGTCCGGCGCCCGACGGAGAGGCCGCGGCACCACGGGTCACGCTCGACGAGCTCCTCCTGCGGGTCCTGGCCGAGGGTGGCTCCGACCTCCACCTGACCGTCGGGTCGGCGCCCGCCATGCGGGTGCAAGGAGAGCTGCGTCGAATCGAGGGGATGGCTCCCCTCAACGGCTCAGACGTGCGCCGGCTCGTCCTGGCCACCTGGACCCGCCAGCAGCGCGAGCGGTTCCTGGCCTCGGGTGAGCTGTCGTCATCCCATGCGATCCCCGGCCACGGCCGCTTCCGCGTCTCAGCGTTCGTGCAGCGCGACTCCGTCGCGGCGGTGCTCAGGCTCGTGCCGGCCGCCATACCGACCTTCGATGAGCTGGGCCTGCCAGAGGTGGTGCGCAGCTGGAGCGGGTTCCGTCGAGGGCTGGTCCTCGTGTGCGGCCAGCACGCCTCCGGCACCTCCACGACCCTCGCCGCGCTGGTCGACGACATCAATCGCACCCGGGCCTGCCACATCCTCACCATCGAGCGACCGATCGAGTTCCTGCACCGCCACGCCATGGCGATCGTGAACCAGCGAGAGGTGGGCGAGGACACCGAGAGCGTGGAGAGCGGGCTTGCGCACGCGCTGCGCCAGGACCCCGATGTCATCGTGGCCGGCGAGCTGTCCGACGTCGCCAGCCTCCGCATCGCTCTGAGAGCAGCCGAGACCGGCTACCTGGTGATCGGCTCGCTGCGCACCACGGGGGCGATCCAGACCATCGAGCGGGTCGTCGACGTGTTCCCGGTCGACCAGCAGCAGCAGGTCCGGGTGCAGCTCGCCACCACGCTGCGCGGCCTGCTCGTGCAGCAGCTCGTCCCCGCGGTCGACGCCACGCTGGCGCTGGCCGCCGAGGTGCTGCTGCCGACCACGACGGTCACCGAGCACCTGCGCAGCGGCGACATGGCCAACCTGTCGAAGGCGCTCGTCGGGGGCATCAGCAGCGGCATGAGCACGATGGACCAGTCGCTCGCCGCGCTGGTCGGCAAGGGCGTGGTCGACCAAGAAGTCGCCCTCGACCACGCCGTCGAGCCGGCCGAGCTGCGGTACCTGCTCTCCGGCGGCTGAGCCGTCCGCCCGTAACCTGCCCGCCGTGGACGCCGCCGTCGTCATCCTCGTAGCGCTGCTGGGCGTCCCCGTCGGGGCGTTCTTGAACGTCGTCATCGACCGGGTGCCCGACAAGGCCCCGCTGCGAGGCCCCCGTGACGGTGAGGCCAGCGCTCCCGTGCTCTGGGGCGGCCTGCCGGTCCAGCCATGGCTCCTGCGCCGGCGCAGCTCCGGCCACGGCTTCCCGGCGCGGTGGCTGTGGGTCGAGGTCGTGACCGCCGTCGTGTTCCTGTTGCTGGCGCTGCGCCACGGCGACTCGCTGATCCTGCTCCCGCTGCTGGTGCTGGGCGCGAGCCTCGTCGCGGCGTCGGTCATCGACCTCCAGCTCCTGCGCATCCCCGATCGGGTCACGTTCCCCACGCTGGCGCTGGCCGTCCCGCTCATCGTCGGCGTGTCCCTCCACCTCGACATCGACGACGCCATCGGCGCCGCGGTGCTCGGCAGCGCCATCTACTTCGTGCTGCTCCTCGTCCCCCACCTCATCTACCCGCGGGGCATGGGCTTCGGCGACGTGAAGCTCGCGCTGGTCATGGGCCTCTACCTGGGGTGGCTGGGGTGGGACCCCGATCCGCTGATGAGCGGGTTCGAGGGCCCCCTGCAGCTGGTGCTCTACGCCCTGATGCTGGGCTGCGGCCTCGGCGTGGTGTTCGGCGTCGGCAGCCGGGTGATCACGCGCAGGGGTGGGGAGTTCCCCTTCGGTCCCGCTCTGGCCGCGGCGTGCCTCGTGGTCGTGCTGCTCCAGTAGCCGAAGGCTCCCGCGCCGACTCAGCGTTCCGACTAGAAATTGGTAGAACAGGTTCTAGTTCCGGGGGGGGCGCTCATGGTGGTGTCGGTGGCGCGCGACGTGGAGGCGACAGGCGCGGCGCTCGAGGGCTGGCTGTCAGACCGCGTGGGCGCGCCTGTGCAGGTGGGGGACATCTCGGTCCCAGGGCTCTCGGGCTTCTCGAACGAGACGCTGATCTTCGATGCCCGCTGGGACGTCGACGGGAGATCCGTGACGCGTGGTCTGGTGATCAGGGTGGAGCCGTCGAGCCACCAGGTGCTCCCGAGCTCGCAGCTCGACGCCCAGGTCCGGGTGCTGCGGGCCGTCGCTGCCGCTGGGTCGGTGCCGGTCCCTGAGGTGCTCTGGTTCGAGGAGGACCCCAGCCTGCTCGGCGACCGGTTCGTGGTGATGGCCCGCGTCGACGGCGACGTGCCGGCCGACAACCCCAGCTACCACGCCGAGGGCTGGCTGTCGGAGCGCGACGAGACGGCGCAAGCCGCGGTCTGGAACAGCGGGCTCGATGCCATGGCCGCGATCCATCGCCTCGACCACGCCTCCACCGACCTCTCCTGGATCACGCCGCGGGAGCCGGCCCACCAGCTCGAGCTCGACCGCGAGTACCGCGCCTTCGTCATCGGTGACCGGTCGCTGCCGGTGGCGGATCGAGCCCTGGAGGTGCTGTCGGCCACCGTGCCGCCCGCGGTCGCCGTGCCAGCGGTGTGCTGGGGCGACTCGCGGATCGGCAACATGATCTTCGCCGTCGACGGCTCCGTCGCCGCCGTCCTCGACTGGGAGATGGTCACGGCGGGGGATCCCGTGCAGGACCTCGCCTGGTACCTGCTGATCGATCGCCACCACCACGAGGCCTTCGGGGTGCCGCGCCTCAGCGGGCTGCCCGACCGGGTCACGTCGATAGAGCGGTGGGAGCGAGCGGCGGGGCGATCGGCCGACCACCTCGGGTGGTACGAGCTGCTCGGGGCCCTGCGCTACGCGCTGGTGGTGTCCCGCGTGATCGAGCTCCTCGACGAGACGGGAGTGCTCCCAGGGGGCGCTGCCATGGCCCTCGACCACCCGGGCACCCAGCTGCTCGGCCGGCTGCTCGAAGAGCGGACTTGAGTCCCGCCGTGCTCTCACCGCTTGACGACCTCCCCATCCACCAGGTGGCCCAGCCGGTCCGCCAGGTCGGCACCAGCGACCGGAACTTCTACGACCGCTACTACTTCAACTGCCACCCCTGCGGGCCCGAGGCCTTCCTGATCATGGGCATGGGCCAGTACCCGAACCTCGGCGTCACCGACGCCTTCGCCCTGCTGCGCACCGGCGACGAGCACCGCGTCGTGCGCTCGTCGCGAGAGCTCGGGCTCGACCGGCTCGACACGACGGTCGGACCGTTCGAGATCCAGGTGATCGAAGGCCTCAAGACCCTGCGGTGCACCCTCGGGGCCAACGACCACGGCCTCAGCTACGACCTGACCTGGGAGGGTTGGGTACCGGCTCACCAGGAGCCGCCGCACGTCGATCGCGACGCCAACGGCCGGGTCTTCCTGGAAGCGTGCCGCCTGGCGCAGGTCGGGTCCTGGACCGGATGGATCGAGGTGGCGGGCCACCGGATGGAGGTCACGCCCGACCACTGGTGGGGAAGCCGCGACAGGTCGTGGGGGATCCGTCCGGTGGGCGAGCCCGAGCCGCCTGGGAGCTTGGCCGGCAAGCCCGGCGCCGGCTTCCGCTGGCTCTACGCGCCGATCCGCATGGAGGACCACGCGCTCGTGCTCATCTGCCAGGAGCGCGACGACGGCAGCCGGGTGCTCGAGGAGGCCGTGCGCCTCTGGCCCGACGGCCGCGTCGACCACCTCGGCCGGCCCGAGCACGACCTCACCTGGGACGGTGCTGGGCCCGGCCTGCTCGGGTGCGTCGAACGAGGCACGCTGCGGCTGGGCGACGTGGTGCTCGAGGTGGAGCCGGTCCTCAACGCCCACGTCGGGGTCGGGACCGGCTACGGCTTCGACGGCGACGGCTGGCGCCACGGCGCGTACCGGGGCGAGCTGGTCGTGGAGGGCAAGGTCTGGGACCTCAGCACCGACGAGGGACGGGCCGCGATGTTCGGCATCGTCGACTCGGTCGCCCGCTTCACGTCCGACGGCCAGACGGGCTGGGGCCTGCTTGAGTGGCTCTACATCTGACGCGTCGCCCCGGTGGTGCCGCACATCGGCGCGACAACGGGTTCAATGCCGTCACGGCCCGCCCAGTACCGTGAGCGGCGATGCTGCGCTTCCTGACCGCCGGTGAGTCCCACGGCCCGGCCCTCGTCGTCATCGTCGAGGGCCTGCCCGCCGGGCTGCCGATCGCCACCGAGGCCATCCAGGCCGAGCTGGCCCGGCGTCGCCTCGGCTACGGCCGCGGTCCCAGGATGCGCTTCGAGCAGGACGAGGTGTCGATCCTCGGCGGCGTCCGCCACGGGCGCACCCTCGGCTCGCCGGTCGCCATCGAGGTGGCGAACAGCGAGTGGACCCGCGACCCCGACAAGTGGGGCAAGGAGATGTCGGTCAGGGCCGAGGACGGCCCCACCCAGTCGCCTCTCACCCAGCCACGGCCCGGCCACGCCGACCTGGCCGGCATGCAGAAGTACGGCCTGGTCGACGCACGCGACATCCTCGAGCGAGCCTCGGCCCGCGAGACAGCGGCGCGCGTCGCCGCCGGCACGCTCGCCAAGGCGCTCCTGGCCGAGCTCGACATCTCGCTGGTCAGCCACGTGATCCAGATGGGCTCGGCTCGCTCGAAGTCCACCGCTCGGCCCACCCCCTCGGACCTCGCCCAGGTCGACGAGTCCGCGGTGCGCTGCTTCGACTCCGCCGCGGAGGAGGCCATGATCACGGAGATCAAGGCCGCCGCGAAGGAGGGCGACAGCCTCGGAGGCGTCGTCGAGGTCCTGGCCTACGGGGTACCCGTCGGGCTCGGCAGCCACGTGCACTGGGACCGCAAGCTCGACTCCCTCCTCGCCCAGGCGCTCATGTCGATCCAAGCCGTCAAGGGCGTGGAGATCGGTGACGGGTTCGACGTGGCAGGACGCCGCGGCAGCGAGGCACACGATCCCATCGCGTGGGACGCCGAGGCCTCCGCGTACCGGCGGGAGTCGAGCCTGGCCGGCGGCATCGAGGGCGGCATGTCCACCGGTGAGGTGATCGTGGCTCGGGCCGCGATGAAGCCGCTGGCCACCCTCAACCGACCGACCCTGAAGACCGTCGACACCGTCACCAAGGAGGAGACGGTGTCGTTCAAGGAGCGCACCGACGTCACCGCCGTGCCGGCGCTGGGCGTGGTGGCGGAGACGATGGTGGCCCTGGTCCTCGCTGACGAGGCGGCCCGCAAGCTCGGCGGCGACTCGGTGGCGGAGATGGTGCGCAACCGCGACGCCTTCCTGGCCATCCTCGGCTGATCGAGCCCGATGACCGCCACAGGCGACCCCGCTGACGTCGTGGTGCCACCGCCGGCGCGCCACGTCGTGCTGATCGGCCTGATGGGCTCCGGCAAGACGACGGTGGGGCGCCGCCTCGCCCGGCTTCTCGACCGGGGCTTCGTCGACGCCGACGACGCGCTCGAGGAGATCGCCGACCGCTCGATCGCCGACATCTTCGGGAGCGACGGCGAGGAAGCGTTCCGGGCCATGGAGGCCGACGTGCTGGCCGAGCTGCTGGAGCACCACGAGCCGACGGTGATCGCCGCCGGGGGAGGGGTGGTGCTGCACCCCGACAGCCGCGAGCGCCTCTGCCGCCCCGGCGTCACCGCGGTCTGGCTCGATGCCAGCCCCGCCTTCCTGGCCAGCCGGGTCGCTCCGAAGCCCCACCGCCCGCTCCTCCAGGGCGACCAGTCGCCGCGCGAGGTGCTCGAGCGCCTCCACCAGCAGCGGGCCGCTCTCTACGCCGAGGTGGCCGACGTGACCATCGACGTCGAGCCGTTCCACCGCGACGAGGAGCAGCCCAAGAAGGCGCTGGCCCACAGGCTGGCCGCGGTGGTCAGCGCGCACGAGGCCGAGGTGCCGGCGTGATCACCGTCGACGTCGCTCTGGGCGACCGTGGCTACCCGGTGCTGGTCGGTGCCGGCGCACGCGAGCACCTGGCTGACCACATCCCGGCGGGCGCTCGCCGGGTCGCTGTGGTGTCCCAGGCCGGCATCGCGCTGGCCGTCGATCCCGGCCGCGAGCACCGTCGCTTCGACATCGGCGACGGCGAGGCCGCGAAGTCGCTGCGCACCGTCGAGGACCTGTGCCGGGCCTGGGCTGCGTGGGGGCTGAACCGCGGCGACGCCGTCGTCGCGGTGGGCGGTGGCCTGGTCACCGACGTCGCCGGCTTCGCCGCCGCGTCCTACCACCGCGGCATCCCGGTGCTGCACGTGCCCACCACCCTCCTCGGCATGGTCGACGCGGCCATCGGGGGCAAGACGGGCGTCAACCTGCCCGAGGGCAAGAACCTGGTCGGCGCCTTCTGGCAGCCCCAGGCTGTGCTCTGCGACCTCACGGCCCTCGACACGCTCCCGGAGCGAGAGCTCCGCTCCGGTCGGGGCGAGCTGGCCAAGTACCACTTCCTCACCGGTGACGACCTGCTCGCCCTCGACCTCGAGGCGCGGGTGGCCGCCGCCGTGCGGATCAAGGCCGAGGTGATCGCCGCCGACGAGCGCGAGGACCCGAGCAACCGCCGTGGTAGGGCCATCCTCAACTACGGCCACACCCTGGCTCACGCCTTGGAGACAGCGGGCCGCTACGACCTGCGCCACGGCGAGGCTGTGGCCATCGGGCTGGTCTACGCCGCCGAGCTCGCTCACGGGCTGGAGCGGATCTCCGCGGCCCGCGTCGCCGAGCACCGAGCAGTGCTGGCCGCCTACGACCTCTCCGACGCGCTGCCCGAGGGTCTCGACGACGACGAGCTCGTCGCTGTGATGACCCGAGACAAGAAGGCCATCGACGGCCTCACCTTCGTGCTCGACGGTGCTGACGGCGTGGAGGTCGTCCCCGCGGTGGACGAAGCCAAGGCCCGCCTGGCCCTGGCCGCGATGAGATGAGCGACGAACCCGAGAGGACCTCGATGTCCGGCACGATCCTCCTGCTGAACGGCCCCAACCTGAACCTGCTCGGCGATCGCGAGCCCGCCATCTACGGCACGGCCACGCTCGACGACCACGTGGAGAGCGCCCGCGCCGTCGCCGAGGCCCACGGCTTCGAGCTCGAGCACGTCCAGTCGAACCACGAGGGCGACCTGATCGATGCGGTCCACGGCGCCCGGGGTCGGTGCGCCGCGATCGTCATCAACGCCGGCGCCTTCACGCACTACGCCTGGGGGCTCTCCGACGCCCTCGGCACCTTCGAGGGCCCTGTCATAGAGCTCCACATCTCGAACCCGTACGCCCGAGAGGAGTGGCGGCACACATCGGTCGTCGCACCGGTGGCCACGGGCTCGATCTGCGGGCTCGGCGGGCACGGCTACGCCCTCTCCGTGGCGGCAGTGGCACGGCTCCTGGCGTGAGCGCCGAGCGGCTCCGTCCCAAACCCCTCCCGGCCATGGACGTCGCGGGCCGTGCCCGTCGGTTGCAGCGCGCCCTCGACGATCTCGGCTGCGACGCGCTCCTCGTCACCCACCTCACCAACATCCGCTACCTCACGGGCTTCACGGGCTCGGCCGCGCTGCTGGTCGTCCTGCCGGGGGAGCTCGTGTTCGTCACCGACGGGCGCTACGAGCAGCAGGCCGGCGGCGAGCTCGGCGACGCCGGGGTCGAAGCGACGCTGGTCGTCGGACGCACCCTCGAGGCGCAGCGCACGGCCATCGTCGAGGCACTGGCCGACGTCGAACGGATCGGCCTCGAGGCTGAGCACGTCACCTGGGCGGACCAGCGCGAGTACGCCGAGAAGTGGTTCCCCTCGGGCACCTTGGTCCCGGTCACCGAGGCCGTCGAGGTGCTGCGGGTCGTGAAGGACGAGGGTGAGGTGGCGCGGGTCGAGGCCGCCGCGGCGATCGCCGACGCAGCGCTGGCCGCCACCGTCGGGTTGCTCGAGGAGGGACCGACGGAGTCGGCGTTCGCGCTGGCCCTCGACGCCGAGATGCGACGCCTCGGGGCGGACGACATCTCCTTCGAGACGATCGTGGCGTCCGGTCCCAACGGCTCGCGGCCCCACCACACACCTGGGCCACGGGTGGTGGAGCGCGGCGACCTGGTGGTCATCGACTTCGGTGCGCTGGTGGACGGCTACCACTCGGACATGACCCGCACGGTCGCCGTCGGCGGACTCGCCGCCCTCGACCACGAGCAGCGCCGGATGCTCGATGTCGTCACCGCCTCCCAGGCGGCAGGGGTGGCCGCCGTGCGCGCCGGTGCCGCGGTCTCCGTCGTCGACGAGGCCTGCCGTGCGGTCATCGCCGAAGCCGGCTGGGCCGACGCCTTCGTGCACGGGACCGGCCACGGCGTCGGCCTCGACATCCACGAGTCGCCTCGGGTCAGCGGCACCTCCACTGCTAGCCTGGCCGACGGCCACATCGTCACCGTCGAGCCCGGCGTGTACCTCCCCGGCATCGGCGGGGTCCGCGTCGAGGACACCGTCGTGGTCACGTCCACCGGGTGCCGCCGCCTCACGCGTGCGCCCATCATCCCTGCTCCCCTGTAGATCAAAGGTTCCAACAATGGCCGCCGTCTCCACCAACGACCTCAAGCGAGGCATGTCCCTCAACCTGCCCGAGGGCCTGTTCCAGGTCGTCGACTTCCAGCACGTGAAGCCCGGCAAGGGAGGCGCGTTCGTCCGCACGACGCTTCGGAACACCCGCACCGGCGGCAACGTCGACCGCACGTTCCGGGCCGACGAGAAGGTCGAGCAGGCCATGATCGACAAGCGGGAGATGCAGTACCTCTACCGCGACGGCGAGGACTTCGTCTTCATGGACAACGAGAGCTACGACCAGCTCAACGTCGCCCCGTCCTCGCTCGGCGACGCGGTGAGCTACATCGTCGACGGCTCGAGCGTCGTGCTGCTCATGTACGGCGACGAGATCGTCGGCTCTGACCTGCCGGCCGCGGTCGAGCTGGCGGTGGCGGAGACCGAGCCGGGCGTCCAGGGCGACCGCGTCTCCGGCGCTCGCAAGCCGGCCACGCTCGAGACCGGGCTCGTCCTCCAGGTGCCCCTCTTCGTGAACCCCGGTGAGCGCATCAAGGTCGACACTCGCTCCGGCGAGTACATCACGCGCGCCTGATGTCCCTCGCCATCGAGCGGCGCGCCGCGCGCGAGCGGGCGCTCGGCCTGCTCTACGAGGCAGAGGCCAAGGGGCTGGCCGGCTCCGAGGTGCTGGCCGACCTTCCGGTCTCAGCCGACGACTTCGCCGTCGCGCTGGTCAACGCCGTCGACGAGCACCGCGAGCAGATCGACGAGCTGCTCGGGCGCTTCGCCCAAGGCTGGACCCTCGCCCGCATGCCCGCGCTCGATCGCGCCGCGCTGCGCATGGGCACCGCTGAGCTCCTGACGCGCGACGACGTCCCCACGGGGGTCGTCCTCTCGGAGGTCGTGGAGCTGGCGTCGCGCTTCTCCACCGACGGCTCCGGTCGCTTCGTGAACGGTCTCCTGGCCCGCATCGCCCGCGAGGTCCGGCCGGGCACCTCCGTCGAGGCCGCCGCGCCCCCGCAGGAGGCGCTGCCCCCGCTCGAACCCAAGGTCGACGGCCTCGTCATCGACCTCGACGGCGTCATCCGCTACTGGGACGAAGCCCACACCGCGGCATCGGAGGCGGCGCTCGGCCTGCCCGCCGGAGCGCTCTACGACGCCGCCTTCGGGGAGGGCCGCCTCACCCGTGTGGTCGATGGGCGCCTCTCGTTCGAGGGCTGGTGCGAGGAGCTGGGCCGGGTGCTCGCTGACAAGCACGGCACGTCGGCCGAGGATGCCGCTCAGGTCTGGGCCGAGCAGACCTGGCGCCTCGACCTCGACGTGCTCGACCTCGTGGCCGAGGTGCGCGAGCAGGTGCCTGTGGCCCTGCTCTCCAACGCCAGCTCGGCGCTGGTCGCCGACCTCGAGCTCAGCGGCATCACCGACGCCTTCGACGCCATCGTCGGCTCCGCCGAGATCGGTGTGGCCAAGCCCGCGCCCGCCGCCTTCCGCGCCGCGGCCGAAGCCATCGGGCTGCCGACCGAGCGCTGCGCCTTCGTCGACGACAACGCCGAGAACATCGAGGGCGCCAAGAGCGTCGGGATGCAGGCGCTGCAGTTCACAGGGGTCGACGAGCTCCGACGGTTCCTCGCCGACCTCCAGCTCGTCCGATGACGCGCGCGGTCCGCCTCCGGCCCCCCATCCCGCTGCCCGACCCTCCGCTGCAAGACGGTGGCGTCGCCCTGAGGACCTGGACGGCGGCCGACGCGCCGTCGCTGGTAGCCGCCTGGCACGACCCCGAGGTCGCCCGCTGGACCGGCG
>DATCYI010000404.1:0-2517 GCA_036570385.1 Acidimicrobiales bacterium
GCATCGGCGACCCGCTCCAGGCGCCCCGACAGCACCGCCACATCCGCGGTCTCGACGGCGACCGCTGTGGCCGTGGAGCCGAGTGCGACGCCCACATCGGCGGTGGCCAACGCTGGCGCATCGTTCACGCCGTCGCCCACCATGGCCACGACGTGGCCCTGGGCCTGGAGAGCTCGGATCGCGTCGAGCTTGTCCTCCGGGGAGAGGTCGCCGGCGACGTCGTCGATTCCGACGGTGCCGGCGATCGCATCGCCCACCAGCTGGGAGTCGCCGGTGAGCATCAGCACCTGCTCCATGCCGATGCTCCGCAGGCGCTCGACCGCTGCAGCAGCGTCGGGACGCACCTGGTCGGCCAGAGCGATCACGCCCACGACGGCGTCGGCGCGCATCACGAGCATCGCTGTGCGACCGCCGAGGCGCAGGCGCTCGAGGAGCTCCCCCGCCTCCGCTGGCACATCTATCCCGAGCGTCGCTGCCAGCCGGGGCGTGCCGACAGCGATGCGCTCGCCGTCGACAACCGTCTCCACGCCGGCGCCCGCGTGCTGGGTGAAGCGATCTGGATCGACGTCGGCGGTGACGATGCCGGCGCGCTGCGCGGCGTCGAGGATCGGTGCCGCCAGCGGGTGCTCGGAGCCGGCCTCGGCGTGGGCCGCGAGGCGGAGCACGTCGTCGTCGGTCAGGCCGGCGGCGAGGGACACGACGTCGGTGAGCTCCGGCCGACCCTGGGTGATCGTGCCGGTCTTGTCGAACGCCACGGCGGTGACACGGCCCACCTGCTCGAGGTGCTCACCGCCCTTGACGAGGATGCCGTCACGGGCTGCTCGTCCGATCCCGGCGACCATGGCGACCGGCATCGAGATGACCAACGCACCGGGGCAGCCGATCACCAGGAGGGTCAGGGCCAGGCGGACATCGCTGGTCACCGCGAACGAAGCGGCGCTCAGCAGCACCACGGCCGGGGTGTACCAGCGGGCGAAGCGCTCGACGAAGCGCTGCGCGGGCGCCTTGGCCTCCTGGGCCTCCTCGACGCGGTGGATGATCCTGGCGAGGGTGGTCTCCGCGCCCACGCCGCTCGCTGCCACCTCGAGGTAGCCGCCGGTCGACACGGTGCCGGCGAACACCCGCTGTCCTGCGTCCTTCTCCACCGGCATCGACTCGCCGGTGATGCTCGCCTCGTCAAGGGAGGCCTGACCAGCGATCACGTCGCCGTCCACGGGGACCTTGGCGCCCGGACGGACGATGACGATCTCGCCGACGCGCACCTCGTTCGGAGCGACGACCACCTCCTGGCCATCCCTGCGGACGGTGGCGGTCTCGGGTGCCAGCTCGAAGAGGCGAGCCAGCGCCTGGCGGGTGCGCCCGACGGTCGCCCGCTCGAGCGCACCACCCAGAGCGAAGAGGAAGGTGACTGCCGCTGCCTCCCAGAGCTCACCGATGGCGAAGGCGCCGAGGACGGCGATGGTCACGAGCGCTTCGATGCCGATTCGACGGATTCGCAGGTCGAGAAGGGCGCGCTGGGCGATGGGCCGACCGGCCACCAGGGTGGCGGCCACGAGCCCGAGATCGAACGCGGTGGCGGACCAGGTCCTGGCGGCGAAGGCCAGTGCGATCAGCGCGCCGCTGGCCAGGGGAACAGCCCATGGCCCCTGCGCCAGGGAGCGCAGGGGCCGGCGGCCGGTGGTGACCTCTTGGGTGCGGAGGGCAGCCATCAGGACCCCCTAGGTGCTGCGGCGTATCCGGCAGCAGCCACGGCGGCTACTAGGTCGTCGATGGTGGCGATGGCCGGGTCGTGCAACACCTCGATGCGGCCGGTGCTGAAGTGCACCGTCGCGGCGTCGACGCCGGCGAGCGCGTGGAGCCGCCGCTCGATCTTGGCGATGCACGACGGGCAGGTCAGCTCGTTGCTGTAGAGGTTGGTGGTGGTCAGGTTGCGGGTTGCTGTCGTCATCTTCTTGCCTCTCAGTGCCGGTCCCTCCGGCTCTGAGATCACCGTACGGAGAAGGCGATCCCGCCTCCCTGACCCAGATCAGGTAGCCGCGGGTTTCTCGGCAGCGGCCCGAGCCCCGCGCGCGTCGGGTGGTGTCAGACACCATTCGACGCGGAGGTGACCTACCGTGCCAGGGATGTCGTCGTTGCTCGCGGCTGCTGTCGGTGAGGCACTGCACGGCGAGGTGGTGTCGTCCGCCACGGTGCACGGCGGTGACGTGGCCGCCGCCTTCCGGATGGACCTCGCCGACGGGCGCCGGGTCTTCGCCAAGACCCACCCGCACCCGCCGGCGGGCTTCTTCAGCACCGAAGCTGCCGGCCTGCGGTGGCTGCGAGAGCCCGGCGCGCTGCCCGTGCCAGAGGTGCTGGCGGTGTCCGACGGCGACGACGGCGGGCCGGCGTTCCTGGTGCTCGAGTGGATCGACACGGGCTCCGCCGCAGCCACCACCGAGGCCGATCTCGGACGAGGGCTCGCCGCCCTGCACCGCGCCGCGCCGCAGCGCTTCGGTCGGGACGACCGCCGCACGACGG
>DATCYI010000405.1:0-1745 GCA_036570385.1 Acidimicrobiales bacterium
CCCGGCCCGGCCAGCGCGCCAGCCACCGACGAGGCGTGGTCGCCGTCGCGTCCGACCAGCACGACGTCTGCCCCGTCCGCGACGAGGGTCGCTGCTGCGGCAAGTCCGATGCCGCGGCTGCCGCCGAAGATCACGAACGCCTTGCCCCGCACCCCTAGGTCCATCGCTGCTCAGCTGCTCGATGTCGCGTCGACGGCAGCCTCGGCCGCGGCCTTGGCCCACCGGTAGTCGGGCTTGCCGCTCGGGTGGCGACCGATCTCGTCGACGAAGGCGATGGCCCGCGGCGCCTTGAAGCGCGCCAGCGCGGTGGCGCACACCTCGCGGAGGTCGGCGGCGCCGACAGCGGCCTCGGGCTGCAGCTGCACGACCCCGACCACCTCTTGGCCGAAGCGCTCGCTGGGCCGACCGACCACCAGCGCGTCGGCGACGGCAGGGTGGCTTCGCAGCACCTCTTCGACCTCCTCGACGAACACCTTCTCGCCGCCGGTGTTCACGACCATCGAGTCGCGGCCCAGCATCATGATGGAGCCGTCAGCGGCCAGCGTGGCCCGGTCGCCCGGAACCGAGAAGCGCTCGCCGTCGATGATCGGGAAGGTCTCCTCGGTGGCCTTGCGGTCGTTCAGGTAGCCGACGGGCACGCGGCCCCGCCGGGCCGTCCAGCCCACCTCGTCGTCGCCTGCCTCCAGGATGCGGCTGCGATCGGCCGACAGCACGACCGCGCCAGCGCCGGGTGAGAAGCCGGTGTTCTTGGTGGTCTTGGTGCGCGCTCCGAAGGCCATGCCGCCGGTCTCGGAGGACCCGTAGCCGTCCATGATGGTGACGTGGGGCAGCAGCTCGAGGATGTCGACCTTGCACTCCTCGCTGGTGGCGGCGCCGCCGATGCCCAGCGTGGAGAGATTGGACAGGTCGTAGGTGTGGCGGCGCAGCTCCTCGATTACCGGGCGGGCGTAGGCGTCGCCCACCATGGAGATGAGCGACACCCGCTCGGCCTCGGCGACCCGCAGGAGCGTGGCCGCGTCGAAGCGCTCGCTGTCGTCGTGCAGCACGATCGTCATGCCGTAGTGGAGCCCTGAGAACGCGGTCCACTGCGAGGCCGCGTGCATCAGCGGCGGAGCGGCGAACCAGCTGCCGCCGCCGTTGCGGGCGGTGGTGCCGAGGCTCTCGGCGGTGGCGTTCTCCGGACCGCCCATGGCGCCGTGGAAGATGTCGGCCTGGCGCCAGAGCACGCCCTTCGGCGTCCCGGTGGTCCCGCCGGTGCACACCAGGTAGAGGTCGTCCCCCTGCGGTGCGGGAAGCGCGGAGCCGTCGCCCTCGGCGATGGCCTGCTCGTAGTCGACGGCACCGGGGAGCGACGGCGCGCCGGACCCGTCGTCGATCTCCACCAGCACCAGGTGGTCGAGGTCTGCGTCCTCGATGGCGGCGCCGACGACGCCGGCCAGGCGGCGCTGGTAGACGACGGCCTCGGTGCCCATCGAGCGCAGCAGCGAGCGGATCTCGTGGGGCTGGTAGTGGTGGTTGACGTTGAAGGGCACGGCCCGGGCCCGGAACGCACCGAGCATGCTCTCCAGGTACTCGGGCCGGTTGCCCATGATCAGCGCCACCGGCGACTGACCGCACTCCCACCGCTCGAGCTCCGAGCGCTCGCGGCGCACGCCGAGCCCGCTGGCGGCCAGGTAGCCCGCCAGCCGCTTCGTGCGGTCGGCGACCTGCGCGAAGGTGCGGCGGTCGTCGCCCCAAACGATCAT
>DATCYI010000406.1:0-2167 GCA_036570385.1 Acidimicrobiales bacterium
TGCTGCAGGGTGTTCATGCCGGGCGGCCGGGTGGTTTCCTTTTTGAGGGTGAGGTGCATGCGCTCGTGACGGCCGTTCTGCTGCGGCTTTCCCGGCTTGATGCGCTCGATGGCGATACCGAGCCTGAGCCACCACACCGACAGCTTCGACAAGTTGAAGAGGGCGTTGGGGCTGGCGAAGGGGACGCCGTTGTCGGAGCGAATGGCGTGGGGCAGGCCCCGCTCCTGGAACAGCTGCTCGAACGCGGTGATGGCGGTGTCCTCGCGGGTCGACGCCAGAGCTTCGCAGAGCAGCACGAAGCGCGAGGCGTGGTCGGTAACGGTCAGCGGGTAGCAGTACTGGCCGTTGCCGAGCTTGAACTCGCCCTTGAAGTCGGCGCACCACAGATCGTTCGCTGCCAGCCCCGCCGACAGGGGTGTGCCGGTGGCTCGATGCCGGGGCCGGCCGACCGGCTTGACCAGGCCGTGGCGGTGCAGCACGGCGTGGATCGTGCTCTTGGCTGGCACCCGCACGTCGCCGGCCAGCCGCCGCACCAGCAGCTCGCGGATCTTGCGCGCGCCCCAGTGCGGCTTGTTCCGCTTGAGGTCGACGACCAGGCTCTCGATCTGCGGCGGTAGCTGGTTGGCATAGCGAACCGGCCGTCGCGATCGGTCGCTCAGCGCCTCCAGACCGTGCTCCCGATAGCGGTTGAAGATCTTGTACCCCGTCTTCCGCGAGATCCCGAACTCACGGCAGACCTCCGTCATCGCCTCGCCGTCCAAAAGCCGAGCGACGAACCGCAGGCGCTCGTCCATCACCGAACACTCCTTCCACGGCATCGACACCTCCCGACAGGCATGCCTGTCGGGAGGTGTTACCCATGTGTCCGGTACGATGTGTCACCTATGTCTCGGGTCGCTCATCGACGGTGGTGACGAAGTAGCTGTCGCCGCAGTGCCGGACCCTGGTCACCTGGGCCCCGGGCGGTGTCGGTGTCAGCGGCTCCGGCCTCTGGCCACGCGCCCAGCCGGCCGGCACCAGGTCCCGTTCGACGACCACCCCGGCACCGCCGGGCGCCATGGCGAGCGCCAGGAACGCGACGAGATCGGCGCGGTCCTGCTCGGCCGGGATGCCGCGAAACACCATGCGGGTGTCCGGGATCATGGCGCGCGGATCGGCGAGCCAGGCGTCGAGCACGGCCGCATCCCAGTCGAAGTCGGCGGACCGGAGCCCCGCCGAGTAGCGCTCGAAATCGTCGACCCGGCCCGCCGGCCGATCCCACAGTCCGGCCAGGCTCGGCCCGGTCAGGTGGACGCCGGGCTCCAGCGAGTGGCATGACATGCAGGCGCGGTAGACTTGGCCGCCGCGCCGCGGGTCGCCCTGGGCTTGGGCAACACTGGCGGCGAGGACGGCCGTCAGGATCAGGGCGCCGAGGATCGGCGGGCGGATCATGTCCGGGTCTCCCCCGGTATCACCCGGATGACGCCCATCATCCCGGCCGCCTGGTGCTCGAGGATGTGGCAATGGAACATCCAGTCACCGGGGTTGTCGGCGACGAATGCGATCTCGACCCGCTCGCGCGGGCTCATCAGCACGGTGTCCTGCCACTCCCGATGTCGGGTCGGCACGCCGTTCCGGCTCAGCACTCGGAACGAGTGGCCGTGCAGGTGGATCGGGTGGTGCCAGGCGGTGTCGTTGGCGAGCTCGAGGACGTGGGACCGACCGTGGCCGAGCGTCAGCATCGGGTCCATCGCGTGGCCGGTCGCGGCGACGCCGTTGATGGTCCAGACCCCACCGTGCCGCATCCCCCGCATCATGCCGCCCATCATCCCGCCGCCCATGCCGCCACCGCCCATCATTCCGCTCATCATGCCGCCGCCGAAGCTGATCGCGTGGCGTTCGGCGATCACGAGGTCGGGTTCGGCAAGCGGGTTCGTGGGCAACGCCACCGGCGTGTCGGGCGGGGCCACGCGCAGCGGCTCGGCCGCGTAAGTGAGGTCGAGCAGCCGGTACCCGAGTCCCTGGTAGAAGTTGTCGACCACCTGGAAACGGCCGCTCGGCGCGCCGGTCATGTCGAGGATCAGGTCGGCGCGCATGGCCGGGCCGAGCACCACCCGGCCGCCCTCGGGCGCGTGCGGCTCGACCGGCTGGCCGTCCAGCGCGATCACCGTCGGCCTGTGGCCGTCGA
>DATCYI010000407.1:0-4572 GCA_036570385.1 Acidimicrobiales bacterium
GTGCTGGCCGTCGGCACCGTGCTGGTGGAGCGACGAGACGCCGGCGCGGGTGCGCGCCAACAGCAGGTGGTCGCCGGCGCGGGCGAAGCCGCTGAGCACGTCGTCGCCCTCGGCGATCAGCTCGCGCCAGCCGCCCGGACCGAGCTCAGCGGATGCGCCGTCGCTGTTGGGCAGCGGCACCGCGACCAGCCGGCCCTTGGGGGCATCGAGGGTCGTGGTGCCGATGAGGCGGTTCCGGTCGACGTCCACCTGGAACCACGTGGTGGCCTCGATGTCGGACACGACGGTGGTCCAGGCGTCGGTGCTGCGGTCGAGGAGGTGGACGTCGGTCTGGCTCCAGCCTCGCTCCACGTGGACGAGCAACCAGCGCCCGTCGCTCGACAGCGACACCTCGGGCCAAGCCTCCTTCTCGGGGAGGTCTGTGAAGCACGGCGCGTCGTCGGCCGGCCCATCGCCGAGGCGGTGCCACCAGACCGTGCGGTGGTACCCGGCCTCGTCGTCGCCCACGTCGGCGGGGTCGGGGTAGCGGGTGTAGGCGAAGCCCGAGCCGTCGGGCAGCCAGGCCACCGACGCCGCCCGGGTGTGGGGCAGCTCGTCGGAGAGCAGCGCTCCGGCGGGGACGTCGAAGATCCGCAGGGTCGAGCGCTCGTCGCCGCCGGTGGACGTGCCGAACGCGATCAGCCGACCGTCAGGCGACGGCGAGTACCAGTCGATCGCGGACGTGACCTCGCCGGAGGCGTCGGCGGGATCGAGCAGGACCTGTCCGGGGCCGTCGGACGGGTCGCTCAGGGAGCGCACGACGAGAGCGGCGCGGTCGCGGTCGCCCCAGCGATCGATGCTGAACAACCGGTCCCCGCGGACCGACGGTGTGGTGGCGGTCCCCGCGGCGGTGAGCTCGGCCAGCCGGGCGCGGAACCGCCCCCGGGCCGTGACGGCGTCGAGGGCGGAGCGGGTGCGAGCGTTCTGTGCGGTGGTCCAGGCCCGCACCTCGTCGGAGGATCCGTCCTCCAACCAGCGGTAGGGGTCGGCGACCTCGATCCCGTGCAGGTTCTCGACGAGGTCGTCGGCCCTGGTGGGCGGGGGCGGCGGGACCGCGCTCAGAGCAGGGCTCTAGGAGTTGCGGCCGCGGTTGGGCTTGCGGCCGTGGTTGGCCTTCTTCTTGCGAGCCCGGAGGGTGGCCTTCTTCGTGCGCTTCGACATAAGGGGAGCCACGCTACCGGCCTGCCGAACCTCCGCTCCAGTCCGCCGGCTCCGGGAACTCGCTGCCTGCGGGTCAGCGCTCGTCGTTAGCGTGCCCCTGCATGGGATCGGGGTGGGACGACCTGGAGCTCGATGTGGTCGAGGGCTCCGATGGGCGGCGCCTCACCACCTCCATCTCGCCGATGTGGGAGCTGGCTGTGGTTCCCCAGGGCGGGATCGTGGCCGCCATGGCGGTGCGGGCGATGGAGCGCGTGCTCAACGACCCATCGCAGACGCTGCGGACGATGACCGCGATGTTCGCCGGTCAGGTGGCCGGGGGGCCGGTCGTCATCGACGTCACGGTGCTGCGCCGCGGCCGCACCATGTCCCAGCTGACGGCCACCGTGCGCAACCCCGACGCCGAGGCCGGCCTCACGGCCATCGCCGCCTTCGGGGCCACGCGCCGGGCTTTCGAGTTCACGGAGCTCGTGATGCCCGATGTGGCCGGCCCCGAGGGCGTCAGGGGCTTTCGGGACCCGCTGCCCGACGGGATCGACTTCGAGTGGGAGCGCGACCCTTTTCCCTTCTGGGCCGAGGTGATCGAGTCACGTCCGGTCATCGGCCGGCCGCCTTGGGAAGACTTCGAGGCCGGTCCAGGCGAGGTCGCCTACTGGTACCGCTTCGACGACCCGCCCCTCACCGGTGACGGGTCGCTCGACATCGCCGGGGCGATCGTCATGTGCGACACGATGCCCGGCTCCGTCGGCCAGAAGCTCGGCCCGGACGCGGGCGAGTGGTTCGCACCGAGCGTCGACTACACCCTGCACGTCTTCGGCCCGGCACCGCCCGGCTGGCTGCTCGCGCACATGCGGGCTCGCCACGCCGGCGACGGCTATGCCTCGATCGACTGCGCGCTGTGGGACCCGTCCGGTCCCGACGGCCCCCGCCTCGTCGCCTACGCCACCCAGGTGATGCTCTTCGCGTTCGGCCGCTGATCCGAGAGACCCACCAAAAACCCCAAGATCTGTGCCCGCTCAGGCACGGAATGCGTGCTCAGACGGGCACAGATCTTGTGGTTCCCCGGGTTTCAGCTGCTCGATGCCCAGGCGACGAGGTCGTCGGCGGGGAGGGTGTTGATGATCCGCTCGGGCTCGATGCCCATGCGGGCCGCCTTGTCGCAGCCGTAGACCTGCCACTCCAGCTGGCCGGGCGCGTGGGCGTCGGTGTCGATCGAGATCATGCAGTCCCACTCCAGCGCCAACGCCAGGAGCTCCTCGGGCGGGTCCTGGCGCTCCGGGCGGCAGTTGATCTCGACCGCCGTGCCGTACTGGGCGCAGGCCGCGAACACGATCTCGGCGTCGAACTCCGACTGGGGGCGGCCACCCCCGACGATCTTGCGACCGGTGCAGTGCCCGAGGATGTCGACGTGGGGGCTGACGACCGCCATCACCATCCGGCGGGTCATCTCGTCGCGTGGCATGCGCAGCTTGGAGTGCACGCTCGCCACGACCACGTCGAGACGCTCGAGCATGTCCTCGTCCTGGTCGAGCGCGCCGTCCTGGAGGATGTCGACCTCGATGCCGGTGAGGATCCGGAACGGAGCCAGCTCCTCGTTCAGGCGCTCGATCTCGTCGAGCTGCTGGAGCAGCCTCTCCCGGTTGAGCCCGTGCGCGATGGTCAGACGAGGCGAGTGGTCGGTGACCACCAGGTACTCGTGGCCCAGCGCCATCGCCGTGCGGGCCATCACCTCGGTGGGCGCGCCGCCGTCGCTCCACACCGTGTGGCTGTGGCAGTCGCCGCGCAGCAGCGCTCTCAGCTCGGCGCCCTCGCCGACGTCGATCGCGGTCTTCGCCTCGAGGTCGGCCAGGTACTCGTCGATGCCGCCGTCGATCGCCAGCGACATCACCTTCGCCGTCGCCGGCCCGATGCCCGGCAGCTCCTGCAGCGTGCCCTCGCCGTGGCGCCGCACGATCTCGTCGTCGCCCAGCTCCCGGACCAGGTCGCGCGCCTTGCCGTAGGCCGCCACCCGCCGTGACTCCTCGAGCGCCCTGTCCTTCAGGTACACGACGCGATCAAGCGCGTTGCCAGGAGACATGACAGCCATCCAACAGACGCTAGCGATCGAGCTCGCCAGCTCGCTCCACCCAGGGACGCCGGCGGGGGCGTGGGGGGGGGGCAGAGGCTCCCGCCGGAGCCCCCACCAGGTGGGCGAGCCGGCTCCGCCGGGCGCCCACGACAAGCACTCAGCGCGGCCGGAGGCCGCCCGGAGACCTCGGCTAGCAAGCTCCGCTTGCGACGCCGATAGCGTGCGGCCATGGAGCGCTTCGGGTTCGTCGGTCTTCCCAATGCGGGCAAGTCATCTCTCTACAACGCGCTCGCCGGGGGCGGTGCCCTGGCCGCGCCGTACGCCTTCGCCACCACCGACCCGAACGTCGGGGTGGCCCGCGTGCCAGACGCCCGGCTCGATGCCCTCGCCGAGATGAGCAAGAGCAAGAATGTCGTGCCGGCCACCGTGCAGTTCGTGGACATCGGCGGTCTCGTCGCCGGTGCGAGCAAGGGCGAGGGCCTCGGCAACAAGTTCCTCAGCCACATCCGCGAGGTCGACGCCATCGTCTTCGTGCTGCGCGCCTTCGAGGACGACGACGTCCCCGGCCCCTCCGACCCGCTAGAGCACCTCGGCATCGTCGAGCTCGAGCTCACCTACGCCGACCTCGAGACCGTCGAGAACCAGATCGAGAAGCGCCGCAAGGCCGCCAAGGGCGACCGCTCCCTCGTCGACGAGGTCGCCGCCCTCGACAAGGCCAAGGCCATCCTCGAAGCCGGCACCCCGCTCTACCGCTCCGACCTCAAGGACGACGACCGCAAGCTCCTGAAGCCGTACTTCCTGCTCACCAACCGAGCCGTGATGGCCCTCGTCAACGTCTCCGAGGACCAGCTCGACGACATCGACGCGGTCACCGCCCCCGTCGAGGCCGAGCTGGCCGGCAAGGCCGAGGTGATCGGCATGTGCGTCCAGCTCGAAGCAGAGGCCGCCATGCTCGACGCCGACGAGCGCGTCGAGATGCTCGAGGGCCTCGGCCTCGGCGAAGGCGCCCTCCCGCGCTTCCTCCACACGGCCTACAAGCTCCTCGGCCTGCGCACCTTCCTCACCACCGGCGAGAAGGAGAGCCGGGCGTGGACCTTCCGCGCGGGCTACAAGGCACCCCAGTGCGCGGGCGTCATCCACGGCGACTTCGAGCGCGGCTTCATCCGGGCCGAGGTCATCCACTGGGACGAGCTCCTCGAGCTCGGCTCGTGGAACAAGGCCAAGGAGGTCGGGAAGCTCCGCGTCGAGGGCAAGGACTACATCGTCCAGGACGGCGACGTCATGGAGATCAGGTTCAACGTCTAGGT
>DATCYI010000408.1:0-4191 GCA_036570385.1 Acidimicrobiales bacterium
GGCCAGCGCCGGGCGGAGCGGCGCCAGCGGCGCAACCAGCGGTCCCGCCTGTCGTGGCGGGCCATCGTGTTCACGCTGCTCGTCGTCGCGGTGCTGGGCGGCGCCTTCGCCACCGTGCAGTGGTACGGCACGAGCACCTACTTCGTCGGCTTCGACGGCGACGAGGTGGTCGTCTACCAGGGCCGACCCGGCGGCCTGCTCTGGATCGACCCGAAGCTCGAGTCGGCCACCGACATCCACCGCGACGAGGTGCCCGAGACCTACCTCGACGACCTCGACGCCGGCCGTGAGCAGCCGTCGCTGGCCGCCGCAGAGCGCTACGTGTCGAACATCGAGCGCGACATCATCGAGGCTGCTGAAGACGAAACGGCCACCACCACGACCACCACGGCACCGCCGGCCACCACCACGACCGCCGCCCCCGTCGGGCAGGGCTGATGCTGAGGGCGGTCCGTCGCAACACGGAGCTCGGCCTGATCGTGCTGGGCACGCTGATCACCGTCGGCGCCTACCTGCTCGCCAGCCTGGCCGAGGATGCCACGATCCCCGCCAACATCGGGCCGTTCCTGGCCGTGGTGCTCGGCCTGCAGCTGGCGGCTCACGTCGCCATCCGGCGCCTGGCCCCCGACGCCGACGGCACCCTCGTCCCGATCGCCGGCCTGCTCAACGGCCTCGGCTACGTGTTCATCGTCCGCATCGACGAGGCCAAGGCCGAGCCGCAGGGCCTGGCGGGGCTGCAGTCGGGCTGGATCGCGCTGGGCATCGTGGCCTTCGTCGCCACGCTGCTGGTGGTGCGCCGCGTGCGCGACCTCGAGGCCTACCGCTGGACCCTCGGTCTGCTCGGCCTGGCCCTGCTGCTCCTGCCGCTGGTGCCCGGAGTGGGGCGAACGATCAACGGCGCCAACATCTGGGTGCGGGTCGGGCCGGTGAGCTTCCAGCCCGGCGAGTTCGCCAAGATCCTCCTGGCCCTGTTCTTCGCGTCGTACCTGGTGGAGAAGCGCGAGCTGCTGGCGGTGAGCAGCTTCCGCCTCGGCCCGCTCGCCATCCCCGACCCGAAGCACCTCGGCCCGGTGCTGCTGGCCTGGGGCGTGTCGCTGGTCGTGATGGTCTACGAGAAGGACCTCGGCAGCTCGCTGCTGTTCTTCGCCCTGTTCGTGGCCCTGCTCTGGGTGTCGACCGAGCGGGCCACCTACCTCGTGGTCGGCGTGCTCCTCTTCGCGGGCGGCGCCCTCTTCGCCCACAGCCAGTTCACCCACGTGCAGGACCGCGTCACCATCTGGCTCGATCCGTGGCAGGACCCGAAGGGCGACGGCTACCAGATCGTCGAGTCGGCGTTCGCGTTCTCGTCGGGCGGGGTCACCGGCACGGGCATCAACCTCGGCAGCCCCACCCGCATCCCATACGCGGAGACCGACTTCATCTTCGCGGCCATCGGTGAGGAGCTGGGCCTGCTCGGCGCCGGCGCGGTGGTGATGGCGTTCCTGCTCATCGTGGGAGCCGGCCTGCGCATCGCCCTGCGCACCGAGGTTCCGTTCGAGCGCCTGCTCGCCACGGGCCTCACGGTGCTGATCGGCGTGCAGTCGTTCATCATCATGGGTGGGGTGACCCGCGTGCTCCCCCTCACCGGTGTCACGCTGCCCTTCGTGTCCTACGGCGGCTCCTCGCTCATCGCCAACTACGTGCTCCTCGCGCTGCTCCTGCGCATCTCCGACGACACCGTCGCCCGCGAGCAGGAGCGCGCCGCGTGACCCGTCAGATCCGCATCCTCGGGATCGGGCTCATGGCCTGCTTCCTGCTGCTGTTCCTGCAGCTCAACCGCCTCACCGTGTTCCAGGCCGCGGAGCTGAACGACAACCCGAACAACACCCGCGAGATCCTGAGGGACTTCACGCAGCCCCGCGGGTCGGTCACCACCGCCGACGGCGTGGTGCTGGCCCGCTCGGTGCCGTCGAACGACCGCTTCGAGCTCCAGCGCGAGTTCCCCGAAGGCCCGCTCTTCGCCCACATCACGGGCTACTACAGCTTCACGCTCGGCAGCGCCGGCGTGGAGCGCTCCTACAACGACGAGCTGGCCGGCCGCACCCTCGACCTGTCGCTCCAGGAGATCGGCGACCTGTTCGTGGAGAGCGACCGCGTCGGCGACCTGCAGCTCACCGTGCGGGCCGACCTCCAGCGCATCGCCGCGGAGCAGCTGGGCGAGCGGGAGGGCTCGGTTGTGGCGGTCGACCCCCGCACCGGGGCGATCCTGGCCATGTACTCCTGGCCCAGCTACGACCCAAACGCCCTGGCCGACCACGACACGCAGGCCGCCGCCGACGTGCAGGCGCTCCTCGACCTCTCGGCGGAGAAGCCCCGCCTGTCCCGGGCCTACCAGGAGCGGTTCTTCCCCGGGTCGACGTTCAAGGTCGTCACCGCCACCGCGGCGCTCACCAGCGGCGCCATCACCGTCGACGAGCCCGTCTACCCGCAGAGCAACGGGTACACGGCGCCCGGCACCACCCGCCCGCTGCGCAACTTCGGCGGCTCGACCTGCGGTGGGGCGCTGCTGCAGGTTCTGCGGGTGTCCTGCAACACCGCCTTCGCCCAGATGGGCGTGGAGACCGGGCCGGAGGCGATGATCGACACCGCCGAGGACTTCGGCTTCAACCAGGACGTGCCGATCGACCTCCCTCGGCCGGCCCAGTCGCGGTTCCCGACCGACTTCGAGCGGAACCTGCCCGCCCTGGCCCAGGCGGCCATCGGGCAGAACGACGTCGCGGCCACGCCGCTGCAGATGGCGATGGTGTCGGCCGCGGTGGCCAACCAGGGCAAGGTCATGGCTCCCCACGTCCTCGACCACGTGCGCGACACCGACGGCAACGTCGTCGACACCTTCGACCCCGAGGTGTGGACCACCGCCATGGACGCCGGTGCCGCTGCCATCATGCGCGGCGCCATGCTCGGCGTGGTCACCGACGGCACCGCCAGCCGGCTCTCCATCCCCGGCTTCGAGGTTGGCGGCAAGACCGGCACCGCGCAGCTCGGCACCGACCCGCCCCGCTCCCACGCCTGGATCATGGGATTCGCCGGTCCCCCCGGTGAGGCCGCCACCATCGCCGTCGCCGTGATCGTCGAGGGCCAGGAGGGCGCCAGCGAGCAGACCGGTGGCCGGGTGTCCGCGCCGATCGCCCAGGCGATCATGGCCGCCTACCTCGGCGCCCCG
Source organism: Acidimicrobiales bacterium (assembly GCA_036570385.1). GTDB lineage: Bacteria > Actinomycetota > Acidimicrobiia > Acidimicrobiales > VFJN01 > VFJN01. The sequence continues at coordinate 3,203 of DATCYI010000408.1, forward strand.
GCGGGCTGACGGTGACCGCACTCGGTGGTGGACACGTCACTTGACCGATCCTTGCTTCACGTAGGCTGACGCGCACATGTCAGACGCCGGTCCCACAGTCTTCAACGGCCGCTACGAGCTGCACCGCCGCCTCGGTCGCGGCGGCATGGCCGACGTGTCCCTCGCCCGCGACCAGCTGCTCGACCGGCCGGTCGCCGTGAAGGCGCTGTTCCCCGAGTTCGCGACCGACCCCTCCTTCGTGGAGCGGTTCCGCCGCGAGGCCACAGCAGCCGCCAACCTCAACCACCCCAACATCGTGGGCGTCTACGACTGGGGTGAGGCTGAGGGCACCTACTTCATGGTCATGGAGTTCGTCGACGGGCGCAGCCTGTCGGAGATCCTCCGCAGCGAGGGCCCTCTCCACCCCGATCGAGCGGCCGACATCGGTGCCGACATCGCTGCCGCGCTGGGCTTCGCGCACCGCAACGGCGTGGTCCACCGCGACGTGAAGCCGGGCAACGTGCTGATCGACCAGTCGGGCCAGGTGAAGGTCGCCGACTTCGGCATCGCCCGGGCCATCACCGCCACGAGCGACGACAACCTCACGCAGGTCGGCACCGTGATGGGCACGGCTGCCTACTTCTCGCCGGAGCAGGCCCGGGGCGACTCCGTCGACCCCCGCTCCGACATCTACTCGCTCGGCTGCGTGCTCTACGAGCTGGTGCTGGGGCGCCCGCCGTTCGGTGGCGAGACTCCGATGGCGATGGCCTACAAGCACGTGCACGAGTCGCCGGTGCCGCCCCGGCACCTCAACCCCGACATCCCTGCCTCGCTCGAGGCGATCATCCTGAAGTGCCTGGCCAAGAACCCGGCCAACCGCTATCCCTCGGCGGAGGACCTGCGGGCCGACCTGCGCCGCTACCGGGAGGGCAACCGCATCCTCGCCGAGCCCGTGATGGCCCCGCCCGTCGATCCCGGCGCCACGGGCGTGCTGGCCGCCACCTCGGCCG
>DATCYI010000409.1:0-1951 GCA_036570385.1 Acidimicrobiales bacterium
ACCAGTTGGGCGGCGATCATCGCCGTGCCCACCCTCATCACTACCACGGCAGTGGTCAGCGGTTGCGGTCGATGACCAGCAGGATGCGCAGCGCGAGGCCGCCGGCCACCACCGCGCCGACGCCGCTGGCGGCGACCGCGAGCCCGGCGCCCGGCGATGCCGGCCAAGCCAGGGCTCGCCCCAAGACGCCAACGGCAACGACGGCGGCGGTGACGAGGACGGCGAAGGTGAGCCGGACCCGGCGTTGCGGTGTCATCAGATGTGGGTGGCCGGCGGGGTGACCGCGGTCATGATCGTGAGGACGACGAGGACGACGAGGACGACCGCCAACGCCATCATCGCAACCGGCCGGCGACGCCACCACCGGTTCGGGTTCCGGTCGACGAACGGGACGGCGATCAGCAGCCCGAACAGGACGCCCGAGCCGACCAGGATCGCCTTGAGCCCGAAGAGGTTCTCGAGGGTGAACACCCACCAGAACATCCACAGCGGGCGGGTGACCTCGATGCCCTCCACGGGCGTGGGCCCGACACCGGGCGGGAGGAACACGGCGAGGGCACCGAGAGCGGCCAGCAGGATCAGCGCGAAGGCGCCGATGCGGCGCAGGTGGTGGGTGAACGGCCCCTTCTCCTCGGTCGCGACGTCGAGCCCGGCTGGTTCGGCTGCGGTCGGCTTGGGGGAGATGGCGTGGCGCTTGATGAGCATGGCGTGCACGGCGAACAGGGCGAGGATGAGGCCCGGGATGATCGCCACGTGGGCGACGTAGAGGCGCACGAGCAGCGGCACGCCGCCGGCGAACTCGCCGGAGAACCAGAACCCGGCGCCGCCGAGGAGCTCGCCGATCTCGAGGTTGTGGGCGAGGGCCTCGAACCCCTCCTGGTCCCACTTCAGCACGGTGCCGGTGAAGATGGCACCGAGGACGAGCGCGAACATGGCGACACCCACGAGCCAGTTGGCCTCCCGGGGCCGCTTGTAGGACCCGGTCAGGAACACCCGGAGCAGGTGCAGGGCGGCCAGCACGTACATGGCCTGGGCGGCCCAGTAGTGCACGCCCCGGAGGAACTGGCCGGCCCAGACGTCGGTCACGATGTCGCGCACCGACGCGTTCGCGGCCTCGGGCATCGGGTTGTAGAACTGGGCCAGCACGATCCCGGTGGCGATCAGCACGAACAGGGTGGCGGCGGTGAGGCCGCCGAGGCTCCAGCCGAGCGTGTTGGCATGTTCGGGCACCGGGTACTGCAGGGCCTTCACGCCGAGCCGGTCGTCGATGACGTCCAGCGCCCGGCGCAGACGTCCGTCGGGTGGGGCCGCCGCTTCGTCGATGGTGGTCACGGCCGAGCCTCCTCGGGGCGGTGCGGGCGGGGACGGAAGCGCAGCGCGAGCCAGATGCCGGCGGCAGCCACGAACGCAAGGGCGGCGAGGCCGAGCCCGTCGCTGGAGGACAGGTCTCTGTCGGGTTCCAGCTCATCGATGGCAACGTCGGTGCCGGTCTCAGCCCCGGTGGCCATCGGCATCCCCGGCGAAGCCCTGGTCTCGCCGATCGGCAGCGGATCTTGGTCGCCGCGGTGGGGCTGGGCGCCGATGCTGCGCTCCAGGAGGGCTCGCACCTCGTGCATGTCCTCCCGCTCGAAGGCCTCCTCGGCCTCGGCGACGAGGGCGAGGTCGACGCCTTCCTGGTTCGGGGCCTCCTGGGCGTCGACGATCTTGTCCTCGATGCCCTCCATGTCGCCGGGGGTGTTGACGATCAGCGCGATCGCCTCCCGGACCAGCTGGGCCGACTCGTCGCTCTCGCCCGGCTCGTCGGCGGCGGCCGGACCGCCCACGGTGAGCACAGCGAGGACGGCGGCCAGCGATATCACCACGATCGGCTTGCGCATCCCGTCAGCCTGCCATCGACCCGGTGCGCCTGCATCGGGGACGGTCATGGGGCCGCCCTGTCGACGGCGGCCTG
>DATCYI010000410.1:0-2050 GCA_036570385.1 Acidimicrobiales bacterium
CGAGCCGACCTCGCCCCCGCCGGCGCCGGCCTCCCCGTAGAGCCCGCCCCCCTCCTCGACGCCTTCCTCCGCCACCTGCCCTAGCCCGAGCCCCACCCCCACGAACCTGCGGCCGTTCTTCGCGGTTCTCCGCGGGTTTGGGCCGCAGGTTCGCGTGACCGACGTTCGAACCTGCGCCCCTAATACGTCGTTTCCAACGGGTTTGGGGCGCAGGTTCGCGTTGGTTGGGGCTGGATCGCACGCTGGGGGTGGGGCTTGTCGCGCGGTGTGTGAGGGGGGCTCGGAGGGTGTGGGTGGCGGGTTGGTGGGGGCTGGTGGTTGACGGTGGAGGGTCAGCGGCATATGGTGGCACGCAGCGGCACGCAGGAGGGGTCCTGGGGCGGCCGTTTTCCACCCCCGAGGCAGCGATGCGATGGCAGACCACGAGAACAGGCAGCCGCAGCTCGTCGGCATCTACGAGCACGGCCTCGACGGCAAGGGCCGCATGGTCCTGCCCGCCAAGATCCGTGCTCGCATCGGGGAGACCGGGATGATCGGCATGCTCGACGGCTGCCTCGGCCTCTGGAGCCTCGACCGCTTCGACGACGTCGCCGATCGGATCCTGGCCAAGGCGGAGTCCGGAGAGGCGTCGATGGACTTCTACCGGCGCTTCATGGCCTTCGCCGCCGAGGTGACGCCGGACAACCAGGGCCGCGTCGTCATCCCCCAGAAGCTGCGGTCCTACGCCGGGCTCACCACCGACGTGGTCGTGACCGGCCGCGGCGACCGCGCCGAGATCTGGGCCAAGGCCCGCTGGACCGACACCTACGACCTGCCCGACGACACCAGCGCCGACGACTCCGAGATGGCTGCTGCCTTCGCCGAGCTGCGGATCTGACCGGCGGACCCGCCGGTGCCCACGACGACCCACGGAACCGAGAGGAGAACGAGGACAACCGAACAGGTGCGACGGGTGACGTCGCTCGCCTGCAGCCCCCCGGGCAGCGCGGTGGAAGGCCCCTTCTCCGCTCGCTTCCCATCGAGCCCGTACCGGGGAGACATCCCGGCGGGCGCCAGCTCTCCGGGGGGCTGCAGGTGAGCGAGGTCACCGGCGGACGAGGCGAGGGTTTCGGGCACGCTCCCGTCCTCCTCGACCAGATCGTCGAGCTCTTCGCCCCGGTGCCGCCCGGCTGGGTGGTCGATGCCACCGTCGGTGGCGCGGGGCACGCGGCGGCGATCCTCGCCCGGCACCCGCACCTCCGGGTGCTGGGGCTGGACCAGGACCACGACGCCCTCAGGGCCGCCGCCGAGGTGCTCGAGCCCTACGGGGACCGGGCCCGGCTCCACCACACCAGGTTCGACTCCTTGGACGACACCGTGCAGACGCTGGGAACCACACCTGTGAGCGGAGTGCTCTTCGACCTGGGGGTCAGCTCCCACCAGCTCGACCGCGCCGAGCGCGGCTTCAGCTACCGCCACGACGCTCCGCTCGACATGCGCATGGACCAGAGCCAGGGCCGCTCGGCGGACGACATCGTCAACCACGCCGAGGAGCGCGAGATCAGCTGGATCCTGCACACCTTCGGCGACGAGCGCTTCGCCCGCCGGATCGCGGCGGTGATCGTGGCCAACCGGCCGATCGCCACCACCGGACAGCTGGCGGAGCTGGTGCGAGATGCCATCCCCGCTCCCGCCCGCCGAACCGGCGGCCACCCCGCCAAGCGCACGTTCCAGGCCATCCGGATCGCGGTCAACGAGGAGCTCGACATCCTCCCGGCCACCATCGACTCGGCCATCGACGTGCTCGCCCCCGGCGGTCGCTGCGCGGTGCTGTCGTACCACTCCGGCGAGGACCGCATCGTCAAGGCCCGCTTCCGCCACGCCGCCACCGGCGGCTGGTCGGGTCCCGCCCACCTGCCGCCCCCGAGCGACGTGCACCCCGCCGTCCGCCTGCTCAAGGCCGGCTCGTGGAAGCCGCCGGCCGACGAGCTGGCCCGCAACCCCCGCGCCTCCAGCGCACGCCTCCGGGCCGTCGAGAAGCTCGCCGGCCCAGCCACAGCAACCAACGCAC
>DATCYI010000411.1:0-4043 GCA_036570385.1 Acidimicrobiales bacterium
GTCGTGTTCGTGCCCGCCGGCATGGTGCTGCACGACCCGGCCGGCCTCGCCGACCCGGTCATGTTCCGGCGCGCCGACATCGCCGGGCTCGGCCCCGCTCCCGCCGACGTGGCGGACGACGCCCTCGACCTCACCCAGGGCTCGTTCGGCCTGGCCTTGCAGCTCGAGGCGACCGAGGCGTCCGAGGTGGCGCCTCGCAGCACGAAGCGCACGGCAGAGGTGGAGGTGGTCGAGACCCGTCACCTCCTCTTCACGCCGACCCGGCCGGGCGCGGTGCTCGCCGAGGCCGAGCGCCGCCGGATAGCCGTCGGCTGACCTGTCGTACGGCGCAAGTACCCTCGGCGGCGATGGCTGACCTGGAGGTGGAGCAGCGGGCCGCGGCCCTGCGCGCCGAGATCACCGAGCACAACCGGCGCTACCACGAGCTCGACGACCCCACGATCTCCGACGCCGACTACGACGACCTCGTCCGCGAGCTGCGCAGCATCGAGGAGGAGTTCCCCGAGCTCATCACCCCCGACTCGCCCACCCAGAAGGTCGGCAGCCGCCCGTCCACCACCTTCGCCCCCGTCGTGCACCAGGTGCCGATGATGAGCCTCGACAACGCCATGGACGAGGACGAGCTGCGGGCTTGGGGCGAGCGCCTGCAGCGGCGGCTCGACGACGGCGACGGCCCGGTCGACGTGGGCTACGTGTGCGAGCCGAAGATCGACGGCTTGGCCATCTCCATCCGCTACGAAGGCGGCCGCTTCGTGCAGGCCGCCACCCGCGGCGACGGGCGCGTGGGCGAGGACGTCACCGCCAACATCGCCACCCTGCGCGAGGTGCCCGACCGGCTGCCCAAGGGCGCGCCCCAGGTGCTCGAGGTGCGCGGCGAGGTCTACATGTCGTTCACCGCGTTCGAGGCGCTCAACGCCGGGCAGGTGGAGCGCGGCCAGCGCCCCTTCGTGAACCCGCGCAACGCGGCGGCCGGCTCCCTGCGGCAGAAGGACGCGTCGGTCACCGCCGGTCGCGACCTCTCGCTGTGGTGCTACCAGCTCGGAGCCATCGAGGGCGGCCCGGCGTTCACCACCCACAGCCAGACCTTCGAGCACCTGGCCGAGCTCGGGTTCCCCGTGAACCCCGAGGTCCGCACGGTGGCCACGCTCGACGAGGTCTACGCCTACTGCCGGCACCGGCAGTCGCACCGCCACGACCTGCCCTACGAGATCGACGGCGTGGTGGTGAAGGTCGACGACCTGGCTCGCCGGGCCGACCTGGGCGTCACGTCCAAGGCGCCGCGCTGGGCCATCGCCTACAAGTTCCCGCCCGAGGAGCGCACCACCAAGCTGCTCGACATCATGGTCTCGGTCGGGCGCACCGGGCGGGCCACGCCCTACGCGGTGCTCGAGCCGGTGTTCGTCGGCGGCGTCACGGTCAGCCAGGCCACGCTCCACAACGAGGACCAGGTCCGGGCCAAGGACGTCCGCCCCGGCGACACGGTGATCGTCCGCAGGGCCGGCGACGTCATCCCCGAGGTGCTCGGCTCGGTGCTCGCCGACCGTCCCGAGGGCACCGAGCCCTGGCCGTTCCCGCGGGAGTGCCCGGTCTGCGGAGTGGCGCTCGTGCGTCCCGACGGCGAGGCCGACACCCGCTGCCTCAACGACGCCTGCCCCGCCCGGTCCGCCGGTGCGATCGAGCACTTCGCCAGCCGCGGCGCCCTCGACATCGAGGGACTCGGCGAGCAGCGGGTGAGGCAGCTGATCGACCTCGGCCTCGTGCGTGACGTGGCCGACCTCTACTCGATCGACTGGGACGTGCTCCGCCCCCTCGACGGCTGGGGCGACACGTCGATCACCAACCTCCAGCGGGCGCTCGACGCCTCGAAGGGTCAGCCGCTGGCTCGTCTGCTCGTGGGCTTGAACATCCGCCACCTCGGGCCCTCAGGCGCGGAGGCGCTCGCCTCGGCCCGCGGCCACATCGACCGCATCATGGACGCGACGGTCGAGGAGCTGGCGGCGGTCGAGGGCGTCGGCCAGGTCATCGCCAGCGCGGTGGTCGAGTGGTTCGCCGACCCGGCCCACCGCGACCTGATCGAGCGGCTCCGGGCGGCCGGCGTGAACCTCGAGGGCCCGGAGGTGGTCGACGTGCCTCAGACCCTCGCCGGCAAGACGGTGGTCGTCACGGGCACCCTCGAGCGCTACAACCGCGAAGAGGTGGAGGCCGCCATCAAGCTGCGGGGCGGCAAGTCGCCCGGCAGCGTCTCCAAGAAGACCACAGCCGTGGTGGTGGGGGAGGGCCCTGGTGCCTCCAAGCTGACGAAGGCCACCGAGCTAGGGGTGCCGGTCATCGACGAGGACGCCTTCGAGCGGCTCCTCGACACCGGCGAGCTGCCCGACCCCTAGGCGGGCCTAGGACGCCTCGAAGCACCAGCTGAAGGTCTGGTCGTCGACGCCGCGGCCGGTGGCCGAGCGCCAGGCGATGGCGGTCACGCAGTTCGTGCCCCCGGGGAGCTCCTCGAAGGTGGTCCCCTTGCCGGGCAGGTAGAAGACCTGGTTCTGCTCGGGCACCCGCCGCAGCTCCTCCTCTGGGATCGGTTGGCCGTTCACGACCAGATCGCCCTCGTAGCCCGGTCCGAGGTCGACGCCGATCTCCGACTGGCGCAGCACCTGGTCGCCGTTGGGCGGGTAGACGTGCTCGACCATGTCGGGCCGCGAGCTGATCGTGACGTTGTCCTCGCCGCCGGTGTTGGTGGCGCGCACGCCGAGCACGAGGGCGCCGACGGCCGCGACGATGGCGATCGCTATGAGGGCCCGGTAGCGGCTGTTGGACATGGTTCGCCGGGGGGCGGGCTGCGGTTCGGTCATGGCTCGTGCCTCGGGGTGGCGGTGGGTGGTGTGGGTGCGACGGAGGCCGTCGAGCTGGGCGCGGCCAGCGACGGGAGCTCGGGTGACGGGAAGGCGTGCAGCGAGGCGGCCACGAGCACGAGGACGGTGAGCGCGCTGGCTCCGAGCCCGAGCCTCGCCGGCGTGGAGGCGTCGACCGCGCCGAAGGCGGCCACGACGGTCGTCGCCTCGAGCAGCAGCAGCAGGAGCGCTGCTCCCGCGCTTCGGTGCAGGATTCGCCACGCGGCCAGCCCCTTGAGGGCGATGCACGCGACGAGCCCGGCCCGCAGCCCCGGCGTGAGCTCGTCTCGCTGCGCCACGACCACGCACTCGACCAGCGCCTCGACCGACACGAGGCCGGCGGCAGCGATCAACGTCCAGGGCAGTGCGCCACGCAGCGACATCGCCACCAGTGTGTCCGGTGGCCCACCTACATCCGCCATCGCGGCGGGATGGGGTGCACCGGGACGAACCGGGCAGGCGATACCCTCGCTGCCGTGGTGGTCTCCCGCATGACTGACCAGGTCGGTCGTGTCCTGAGCGGGCGGTACCGGCTCCTCGCTCCCATCGGCACCGGCGCTTCGGCCCAGGTCTACCTGGCAGACGACGTGCGCTTGCGTCGGCGGGTGGCGGTGAAGCTGTTGCACGCCGCACTGGCCGACGATCAGACCTTCCTCCGGCGCTTCCGCGCCGAGGCCCAGGCCGCGGCCGCGCTCAACCACCCCAACATCCTCGCCGTCTACGACTGGGGCGAGGACGACGGGTCTCCCTACCTCGTCACCGAGTACCTGAGCGGCGGCAGCCTGCGCACCATCCTCGACGCCGGCGACCGGCTCACCCCATCCCAGGCGCTGATGATCGGCCTCGACGTGACGCGGGGCCTCGAGTACGCCCACCGACGCGGCTTCGTCCACCGCGACATCAAGCCGGCGAACCTCCTGTTCGGAGACGAGGGGCGCCTGCGCATCGCCGACTTCGGCCTGGCCCGAGCCCTGGCCGAGGCGGCGTGGACCGAGCCGCAAGGCGCCGTGCTCGGCACCGCGCGCTACGCATCTCCCGAGCAGGCCCAGGGCGAGCCGGTCGACGGTCGCGCCGACGTGTACTCGCTGGGGCTCGTGCTCATCGAGGCGGTCGACGGGTCGGTGCCCTTCGCCGCCGACACCACCATCGCCACGCTCA
>DATCYI010000412.1:0-22541 GCA_036570385.1 Acidimicrobiales bacterium
TGGGGAGCCGCCCAGCTCGCCCCACGGCTGTCCGGCCGACGCGGCCAGGCAGCGCCAGACCGCGCCGTCCTCGCAGAGATCGGCCATCGCGTCGGCGCGGTCTGGATCGCTGGCCACAACGACCGGCGAGGTGGCCAGCGCCTCCGCCTCACCGATCGCCTCTGGGGTCCGTGAGGCAGCCACCTCCAGCCAGGCAGAGCTGGTGAGCCATGCGTCGGTCTCGCCGCCTTGCAGGGCGCCGGCCGTGCTCGCCGAGTCCTCGATGCGGACGTCCACGCCGTCGAGCGCCTCGCACGCGGCCCGCAGGTCGGGGTCGCAGGCGACCACGAGCGGCCCACTGGAGGAGGGCTCGTCGTCGGAGTCGCCGTCGAGCGCGCCGCGGACGACCACCGCGAGGGCGACGATCATCACCGCCCCGACCACCGCCAGCACTCGCCGCACGGTCAGACAGTACGTGGCGGGGTGGCGGTGATCGGGCCGGTACCGGGCATGGGGATGTCCTCGGCGACGAGGGTGGTCAGCTGCTCGTCGGTGTGCTCGTCGAGCACGACGAGCCTCGTCGCCTGCGTTGACACCGCGTGCTCGAAGAGGTTGCGAGCGGTGCGGGCGTTGCCGAAGCCCTTGTCCCGAGGCACGGCGTCGAGCCAGATGCGGGCTCGAGCCCGGGCACCCGGGTCGAGCCGGTAGCCGCCCTTCTCGCCCATCGAGTCGATGATCGCCAGCAGCTCGTCGGTCGTGTAGTCGGGGAAGTGGATCACCTTCGGGAAGCGCGACCTGATCCCAGGGTTGGCGTCGATCAGCGCCTGCATCTCGTCGGTGTATCCGGCCATGACGACCACGATGCGGTCGCGCCGATCCTCGATGAGCTTCACGATCGCGTCGATGGCCTCGCGGCCGAAGTCCCTCTCGCCGCCGCGCACCAACGAGTACGCCTCATCGATCAGGAGCATGCCCTGGTCGGCCTCGTCGAACCTGGCCACGACGAGAGGTGCTGTCTGCCCGACGTACCCCGCGACGAGCCCCGACCGATCGGTCTCGACGAGGTGACCCCGCTCGACCACGCCGATGGTCCTGTAGATCTGGGCGAGCAGGCGGGCGACGGTGGTCTTTCCGGTGCCGGGGTTGCCGGTGAAGATGAGGTGCCGGCTCTGGTCGAGCACCGGGAGGCCGCGCTCCAGGCGGATCTTCTGCACGCGGAGGAGGTTGGTGACCAGCTTCACCTCGTGCTTGACGCCGTCCAGCCCGACCAGCTCGTCGAGATCGGCCAAGAGCTCGTCGATCGGACGCGGCGGCGGGTCCTCGGTGCGCGGCGCCTCGCCGGCCGCCTCCAAGCTCTGAGCGTTGGTCGTGGCCGCCCCGCCTGGGGCCGCGGCGGGCGTGCGGGAGCCCTCCATGGCCTCGATGGCGTGGAGGAGCATGCCGCGGAGGTCCTCGATCACCTCCAGCTCGGTGGCGGACGTGTGGAGGTCGATGGCTGCCACCGAGAACGCCAGCTCGACGGCGTGGTCGTAGTAGCGGCGGGCGTGGGAGGAGCCGTTCTTGGCGTCGGCGGCGAGGAGCAGCCGGAACATCGAGGAGGGGGTGGAGGCGAACTCAGCCTGGCGGGTCAGCACCTCGGCGTCGCGCAGAGCGGCCGGCGTGGCGCCGGCGAGGCGCGTCTCCAGCAGCGGTCCGAAGGCCGTGAGCAGCGCCCACAGCTCGTCGTCGCTCTGACGGCCGTCGGCCCCTATCAGGCCGGACACGAGGTTGAACGCCTCCAGCGTGGCGTCCTGGCGCAGGTCGTCGGTTCGAACGCCGGCGACGCCCGAGCTCACCTCCTCGAGGGCCGATCCGACGGCGGCGACGAAGCGGCGGGTCGGGTCGACAAGGGACTCGCTCATCGCCTCAGCCTGCCACTCCTGGGCGTGCGCCGGTGCGGGAGCGGGCGGCCTCGAGACCTACACTTCTCCCGTGTCCACCGACCCGATCGCCGATCTGGGGCGCCGCGCCAAGGCGGCCAGCCGAGTCCTCGCAACGTCGTCCACAGAGGTGAAGGACGCGGCCCTGCTGGCCGCAGCCGACCTGCTGGGCGACCGCAGCGACGAGATCCTCGCGGCCAACGCCACCGACGTCGCGGCGGCCGAGGAGAAGGGCACCTCGACGACCGTCATCGATCGCCTCCGCCTGGACGAGAGCCGCATCGCCTCGATGGCCGACGGCCTGCGCGCCGTGGCCGCGCTCACCGACCCGGTGGGCGAGGTGACCGACGGCTGGGTCCGCCCGAACGGCTTGCGGGTCCAGCGCGTTCGCGTGCCCCTCGGCGTCGTGGCGATCATCTACGAGAACCGTCCCAACGTCACCAGCGACGCGTTCAGCCTCTGCCTCAAGTCCGGCAACGCGGCGTTCCTGCGGGGTTCGGCCGGGGCCATCCACTCCAACGTCGCCATCGCCGCGGCCCTGCGCGATGCGCTCGGCAAGACCGGGCTCCCCGAGGACTCGCTCGTGTTGGTCGAGGACACCAGCCACGACACGGCGGCCGACTTCATGCGCCTCCGCGAGTCGATCGACGTGCTCATCCCGCGCGGCGGGCCGTCGCTCATCCGCTCGGTGCTCGACAACGCCACCGTCCCCTACGTCATCGACGGCGACGGCAACTGCCACATCTACGTCGACGCCTCGGCCGACCTCGCCATGGCCGCCGACATCGTCGAGAACGCCAAGGTGCAGCGTCCCTCGGTCTGCAACGCGGCCGAGACGCTTCTCGTGCACCGCAACGTGGCCGCCAACCTGCTCACCGAGCTGGGGGAGCGCCTGGGCGGCGTGGAGATCGTCGGTGACGATGCCACCCAGCAGATCCTGGGCGACCGCGTCACCGCCCTCGCCACCGACGACGACTACGCCACCGAGTTCCTCGACCTGAAGCTGGCCGTGCGGGTGGTCGACACCCTCGATGCCGCCATCGCCCACATCTCCCGCTACGGCACCGGCCACAGCGAGGCGATCGTCACCACCGACCTGCGAGCCGCAGAGCGCTTCACCCGCGAGGTCGACGCCGCCGCCGTCGTCGTGAACGCCTCCACCCGCTTCGTCGACGGCGAGCAGCTCGGCTTCGGCGCCGAGATCGGCATATCGACCCAGAAGCTCCACGCCCGCGGCCCCATGGGCCTGCGCGAGCTCACCACGCTCAAGTTCGTCATCAACGGCGAAGGCCAGACCCGCACCTGAGCATCCACGAACCGGATTGACCGGGCGGTCAAGTGCGGCCCTAGGCTGCGAAGATGGCCGACGCCTCCTACCGATTCGAGTCCGTTCCCGAGGTCCGGGAGTCGCTCCGCAAGGTCGACTACCTGTCGGATGAGGGGATCGCCGGTGTGGTCTTCCTCGCCGACCGCCTCGGCAAGCCGATCCTGGTGGAGGGACCGGCGGGCACCGGCAAGACGCAGCTCGCCAAGTCCGTCGCCGAGATGAGCGGTGCCCGGCTGATCCGCCTCCAGTGCTACGAGGGGCTCGACGAGTCCAAGGCGCTGTACGAGTGGAACTACAAGAAGCAGCTCCTCCGCATCCAGGCTGAGCGGGCCGACGGCAACACGTGGGAGAAGCTCGAGGACGACATCTTCTCCGACGACTTCCTCCTCACCCGGCCCCTGCTCGAGGCCATCACCGCCGACGACCCGGTGGTGCTGCTGATCGACGAGGTCGACCGCGTGGAGGTCGAGACCGAGGCCCTGCTCCTCGAGATCCTCTCCGACTACCAGGTCTCGATCCCCGAGCTCGGCACCATCGGCTCGAAGCAGATCCCGCTCGTGTTCCTCACGTCGAACAACACCCGCGAGCTCTCCGAGGCCCTGAAGAGGCGCTGCCTCTTCCTCCACATCGACTACCCCGAGCTGGAGCGCGAGAAGGAGATCGTCCTCACGAAGGTGCCGGACATCACCGACGCCCTCGCCGACCAGGTGGCCCGCATCGTGCGCTCGATCCGCCAGCTCGAGCTCAAGAAGTCGCCGTCGGTCTCCGAGACGATCGACTGGGCCCGCACCCTGCTGCTCCTCGGCATCGACAGCGTCGACGCCGAGACGGCCAAGGCCACCATCAACATCCTGCTCAAGTACCAGAGCGACATCGCCAAGGCGGTCCGCGAGCTCGAGCAGGACAACGGCACCATCACCAAGGCGGCGGCCGGCAAGTAGCCGGCTCGGCATGACCCCTCCCGACAACGGGCCCACCACGATCGACGCCGAGCGGGCGTCGGGCGTCGCCATCACGGAGCTGCTGGCCGGGTTCATGCAGGAGCTGCGCCAGGCAGGTCTTCCCGTGAGCCTCACGGAGAACCTCGACGCGATGGAGGCCGTGAAGCACATCCCCATCGAGGACCGCGAGGCCTTCAAGTACGCCCTCGCCGCCACGCTGGTGAAGAACAACACGCACTGGCGGGCCTTCGAGACGGTCTTCGAGGTCTACTTCTCGCTCAGGGGCAAGCAGTACAGCCTCGACGACGCCGACGACGACGCCCTGGCCCAGCTGCTCGAGGACCTCGAGCAGTCCGAGCAGGAGGGCGACGGTCCCCGCACCGGAAGCGGCTCCGGCGAGTCGATGACCCCCGAAGAGATCGCCGCGATGCTCTTCAAGGCCCTGCAGAAGGGCGACGATGCGATGATGCGCGCCGTGGCCCGCCAGTCCGTCCGCCGCTTCGCCGGCATGGAGCCGGGCCGCCCCGTAGGCGGCACGTACTACCTCTACCGCACGCTGCGGAACCTCGACCTCGACGCGGTCCTCGACAAGCTCATGGACCAGGCTCGCCAGGAGTCGCCCGAGCCCCTCACGCCCCTGGAGGAGCGCCTCGAGCAGGACGAGTACCAGGCCCGGATCGACCAGCTCAAGAAGGAGATCGAGGCGGAGATCCGCCGTGCCCTCGTCGCCGACCGCGGCGTCGAGGCGATGGCTCGGACGCTGCGCAAGCCGCTCCCCGAAGACGTCGACTTCATGCACGCGTCCCGCGAGGAGATGGCATCGCTGCGCAAGGCGATCTACCCCCTCACCCGCAAGCTCGCCGTCCGCCTGGCCCGCAAGCGCCGGCACGGCCGGCGCGGCCCCCTCGACTTCCGGTCCACGATGCGGCAGTCGCTCAGCTACGGCGGCGTGCCGGCAGATCTGCGCTTCAAGTACCCCCGTCCGTCCAAGCCCGAGATCTTCGTCGTCGCCGACATCTCCGGCTCCGTGGCTGCCTTCGCCCGTTTCACGCTGCACCTCGTCTACGCGATCTCCGGGCAGTTCTCGAAGGTCCGGGCCTTCGTCTTCATCGATGGCATCGACGAGGTCACCCACATGTTCGAGGGGGTCGACGACATCTCCGAGGCCGTGCACCGGGTGAACACCGAGGCCGACGTCGTGTGGGTCGACGGGCACTCCGACTACGGCCACGCCTTCGAGGTGTTCCACCAGCGCTACGCGAAGGAGATCAGCGCGAAGACGACGGTGATCATCCTCGGCGACGCCCGGAACAACTACCACGCATCCCAGTCATGGGTGCTGAAGGACATCGCCAAGCGGGCCCGCCACCTCTACTGGCTCAACCCCGAGCCGAAGAGCTACTGGGACACCGGCGACTCGATCGTGGGCGAGTACGCCGCCCACTGCGACGGCACCTTCGAGTGCCGGAACCTCCGCCAGCTCGAGAAGTTCGTGGACTACCTGGCGTGATCGTCCTCGGCCGCCTGCGGCGGCCTGCGGCGAGGTAGGGCTAGGGGCGGCCTGCGGCCGCGCAGTTGGCGCCTGCGGGCGGCGGAGCCGCCCTCCGACGCTCTTCTGAGGGAGACCCCCAGACCCCCAGCGGCTGCGCCGGGGTTTGCGCGCTACTGGTAGTCGAGCTCGGTGGCGGGGCTGGCTACCAGGGGGCGAGCCCGTAGCACGCGCCTCGGCGGGCTTGGCTGAGGCGCTGCTGCTACCAGGCGTCGCCTTGCGGGGCGGGGCGCCTGGTAGTCGATGACCATGATGTCGTCGGCGGGGTCGGGGAGACGGCGGATCTCCTGGCTCCACGCCAGGAGCTCGGCATCGCTCGCCTGCTTCGGGAGCCCGGTGTCCTCCGCCTCCCGCTTCGTCAGCACGTCGAAGAGGGTCACGACGGCTAGTTCACCACGCAGAGCGTGAACTCCTGCGCACCCTCAGTCGTGGATGCCGCACTCCGTCTTGCCCTTGCCGGCCCAGCGACCGGAGCGCGGATCGTCGGGATCGGTGGGCAGCGAGGTGCAGGGCATGCAGCCGATCGACAGGTAGCCCTGCTCCTTCAGCGGGTTCACCGGCACGTCGTGGTCGGCGATGTAGCCCTCGACGTCGGCGTCGGTCCAGGTTGCGATCGGGTTGACCTTCACCAGGCCCCTCAGGTCGCGCACGACGATGGGTGCCTGGCCGCGGGTGGCGGCCTCGGCTCGGCGCAGACCGCTCATCCACGCCGCCTTGCCCTCCAGGGCCCGGTCGAGCTGGCCGACCTTCACCGCGGAGCAGCAGTTCTCCGGGTCGACCTTCCACAGCTCCTCGGCGTGGTGCGGCACCGTCATCATCCGCAGGTTCAAGCCGTAGCGGCGACGGACCGTCTCGACCGTCTGGAGGGTCTCGGGGAAGTGGTAGCCGGTGTCGATGAACACGACCTCGATGCCCGGGTGCACCTTGGTGGCGAGGTCGATCAGGACCGCATCGTTCATCGACGCGCTCAGGCAGAGGTGCGGCGCGAACGCGTCGACCGCCCACTGGATGATCTTGCTGGCCGGCAGGTGCTCGAACTCGCTGTTGAGGTCGGCCAGCTCTTCGTCCGTGTAGTCGGCGAGCTCGATCAAGGTCATGTGGCGCACTCCGACTCGCCGGTCTCGGCCACATAGGGACCGGTCTCTCCGTAGTCCACGTAGTACTCGGGCGCATCGGCCGGCAGCGGGAACTCATCGAGGTCGCGCAGCCCGTCGGCGATCGCCTTCACGCCACCCACCCGATCCATCCAGGCTCGGAAGGCCTCACCGGCCTGGCGCTCCTCGCTGTACCGGCGCACGACCCGCACGGCGGCCTCGGGGGCGTTCTTCGCCGGGAGGCGCAGGGCCCGATCGCCGAAGTGGATCTTCTCCTGGCCGACGTAGCCGCCGAGCAGCATCGTGTAGCCCGGCGCCGACTGGCCGTGGGCCCGACGCTCTGCACCGGAGAAGCCGATGTCGGAGATGTGGTGCTGGCCGCAGCTGTTGGTGCAGCCGGAGATGTTCGTGCGGATGCCACCGACGTCGGCCAGCCCGGCCTCGTCGAGGGCCGAACCGATGGCGTCGGCGAGTCCACGGCTCTGGGTGACCGCCAGGTTGCAGGTGTCGGCGCCGGGGCAGGCGACGACGTCGCGGGCGAGCTCGGCGCCGGGCTCGGCCATCCCGATCTCGGACAGGCGCTCGAACAGCACGGGCAGCTGGCTCTCGCTGAGCCCCCGGAAGGCGAGGTTCTGCCGGTTCGTGATCCGCACGTCGGCACCCAGCTCCCGCTGGATCGACGCCAGCGCCCGGAACTGCGCAGTGGTGATGTCGCCGAGGCGCGAGTAGGCGATGGCCGACACGGTGCCCTTGGCCACGCCCCGAACGACGTTGGCGTCGTCCCAGGCGGTGTAGGCGTCCTTGCGGCGCAGGGTCACGGGGGTGCCGTGGCCGATCGCGGTGGGGACGGCGCCCTGGCCCAGGCCGGCCGGCGCGTCGCCGGACTTGCGGACCGCCTCGGGGATGCCGCCGGGCCAAGACGACGACGCCACGAGCATCTTGCGCTCCTTGAAGATGCGCTCCTGCATCTCCTCGAAGCCCATCGTGTCGACCAGCCACTTCATCCGGGCCCGCAGCTTGTTGTCGCGGTTCGAGAAGTTGGAGAAGACCCGCAAGATCGACTCCAGCGTGGCCATGAGGTCCTCGCGGGACGTGAACTCCTCGAGGGCCAGCGCCGGGTGCGGGTTGGCGCCGAGGCCACCGGCCACGAACACCCGGAAGCCGGGCTCGACCGTGCCATCGGGCAGGGTCCGGTTCGCCGCGATCACGCCGATGTCGTTGAACATCGCCTGGCCGCAGTCGGTGTCGCAGCCCGAGAAGTTGATCTTGAACTTGCGGGGCATGCGCTGGGCGAGCGGGTTGTGAAGGAAGTGCTGGAAGGCCGCTTCGGCCCAGGCACTGATGTCGAGCACCTCGTAGGGGCAGGCGCCGGCGAGGTGGCACCCCTGCACGTTGCGCACGGTGTCGCCGCAGGCCTCACGGGTGATCAGGCCCGTCGTGGCGAGGTCGCGCAGCGCAGCGGGCACGTCGTCGAGCTGCACGTAGTGGAACTGCACGTTCTGCCGGGTCGTGAGGTGGCCCCAGCCCCGGCTGTAGGTCTCGGCGATGTGGCCGAGCATGTCGAGCTGGTCGGGCGTCACCGAGCCGTACGGGATCTTCACCCGCAGCATCTGGTTGTCGCCGCCCTGGCGCTGGCCGTAGATGCCGTTGTTCAGGCGGAAGACGCGGAAGGCGTCGGCCTCGAGCTCGCCGGACCTGTAGCGGGCCAGCTGGACCTCGAACTTGTCGACATCGGCCATCGTCTCCGGGTCGATCTCTCGCTGCAGCATCGTTGGGACCCCAATACCTGAGTGGTTGACTCAGGAATCGTGTCAAACCTGACCTGCCCGGTCAAGAATAGATCGCGGGGATCGCTCAGCGCTGCAGGAGCTCGGCCACGCGGAACGCCAGATCGATCGACTGGCGGCCGTTCAACCGGGGGTCGCACATGGTCTCGTAGCGGGAGTCGAGGTCGGTGTCGAGGATCTCCTCGGCGCCGCCGAGGCACTCCGTCACGTCGTCGCCGGTGAGCTCCACGTGCACGCCGCCGGGCCAGGTGCCCTCGGCCCGGTGCGCTGCGAAGAAGCCGGCGATCTCGCTCATCACGGCGTCGAGGTGGCGCGTCTTGCGGCCGCTGGCCGACGTGAAGGTGTTGCCGTGCATCGGATCGCAGGCCCACACCACGGGGTGCCCCGAGTCGCGCACCGCTGCGAGCAGCGGGCGCAGGTTGTCCTCGATGATGTCGGCGCCCATCCGGGAGATGAGCGTGAGGCGGCCGGGGATGCGATCAGGGTTGAGCGCCTCGCACAGGGCGAGCACCTCGTCAGCGGTCACGGTGGGGCCGACCTTGCAGCCGACCGGGTTGCCGACGCCACGGAGGAACTCGACGTGGGCGCCGTCGAGCTGGCGGGTCCGCTCACCGATCCAGAGCATGTGGGCCGAGCAGTCGTACCACTCGCCGGTGAGGGAGTCCTGGCGGGTGAGCGCTTCCTCGTAGCCGAGGATCAGCGCCTCGTGGCTCGTGAAGAAGTCGACCTCGTGGAGGTTGGGCTGGGTCTCGGAGTCGATCCCGCAGGCCCGCATGAACCGCAGCGCCCGCTCGATGTCGTCGGCCAGGCGCTCGTAGCGCTGGCCCTCGCGGCTCGACGCCACGAACTCCTGGTTCCACTGGTGGACCCGCGACAGGTCGGCAAAGCCGCCCTTCACGAAGGCCCGGAGCAGGTTCAGCGTCGAGGCGGACTGGTGGTACGCCTGAAGCAGCCGATCGGGGTTCGGGACCCGCGCCGCCTCGGTCGGGGCGATGTCGTTGACGATGTGGCCCCGGAAGGACGGGATCTCCAGGTCGCCGATCACCTCGGTGTCGGACGAGCGCGGCTTGGCGAACTGGCCCGCGATGCGCCCGACCTTCACGGTGGGGACGCCCGAGGAGTAGCTGAGCACGATGGCCATCTGGAGGATGACCTTCAGGCGGTCGCGGATGCCGTCGGCCGAGAAGGAGTCGAACGACTCGGCGCAGTCGCCCGCCTGCAGCAGGAACGCCTTGCCGTCGGCCACCTGGGCCAGGTCGGCGGTCAGCGCCCGCGCCTCACCGGCGAACACCAGCGGCGGCAGCGTGTGCAGCTGCTTGAGCGATGCCTCCAGCGCGGCTTCGTCAGGCCAGCGCGGCTGCTGTGCAGCGACGCGCTCGCGCCAAGAATCGGGTGCCCAGGCAGTGCTCATCTGCACAAGCGTGGCCGCCGGTGCGGCCCGGTGGCAAAGCGGTTGCCCCGGGCCACGGCGGTCATGCTGCGTCGCTGCGTGCGAGTGCTTCCTCGCGCACGGTCGTGACCGCTCGCTTCACGAGACGGCGGGCAGCCTCGGCGGTGACGCCCAGCTCCTCGCCGACCTCGCGGTAGCTGCGCTTCCGACCGTCGTGCAGGCCGAAGCGCTGCTCCACGGCGAAGCGGGCCCGCTCGTCGAGCACACCCAGCAGGTCGCCGACCAGCGCCTGCTCCTCCGCGTTGACGAGCTGGCTCTCGGGGCCGGGCTTGTCGTCGGCGATGAGGTCGATGAGCTCGCTGCCGTCGTCGTCGCCGACCGTGCGGTCGAGCGAGGTGGGGGTGGTGAGCCGGTAGAGGCGAGCGTTCTCGTCGTCGAGCTCATCGCCGTCACCCGAGACCTGGCGCAGCGCAGCGCGCAGGCTGGCGGAGCGGTCACCGGGCAGGCGGACGAGGGAGGCCTTCTGGTCGAGCGCACGCCCGATGGCCTGGCGGATCCAGAACGTGGCGTACGTGGAGAACTTGAAGCCCTTGCGCCAGTCGAACTTGTCGACAGCGTGCTCGAGGCCGAGGTTGCCCTCCTGCACGAGGTCGAGGAGCTCCATGGCCGGGGGAAGGGGGTAGCGGCGGGCGATCGAGACGACGAGGCGAAGGTTGGCGCGGATGAAGCGGTCCTTGGCCTCTGCGCCCTTGCGGGCGAGGCGGCGGTTCTCGGCTGTGTTCTCACCGGCCTCGATGGCCGCGCGAGCCTTGGTGCCCGCCTCCACCAGCTGCGAGAGCTCGCGCTCCTCGTTGGCGGTGAGCAGGGGCACCAGTCCGATCTCGTTGAGGTACTGGCCTACGGAATCTGTCATGTCACTCTCCTCAACGATTGGTACCCCGGACCTGTTCCCCGGGGAAGCGGATTTCCACCATCGTCGTAGGGCAAATCTCTTCAACCATGGTCTGACCAGGCCTGTTCCCCCACATCGGGTGACTCAAGTCACCGCCACCGGACCGAATAGGTTGCGGGGATGCGGACGATCGGCGACAGCGGGGGGCCGCGCCTCGGGATATTCGGGGGCACCTTCGACCCGCCCCACGTCGGTCACCTCGTCACCGCCGTCAACGTGCGCTACGACCTCAGGCTCGACCGGGTCCTGCTGGTGGTCAACAACGTTCCCTGGCAGAAGCACGGCTCCCGGGAGATAACGCCCGCGGAGGAGCGGCTCGGCCTGGTGGAGGCCGCCGTCGCCGACGTGGACGGCATAGAGGCCTCCCGCATCGAGATCGACGCCGGAGGCATGTCGTACACGGCTGACACGCTCGCATGGCTGCGAGCCAGCGATCCTGGCGTCGAGCTGTTCGTGATCCTCGGCAGCGACGCGGCCGCCGGCCTCACGACGTGGGAGCGATCCGAGGAGGTGCGCGACAACGCCACGATGGTGGTGGTGGAGCGTCCCGGAGCCGATCCGGTCCCGCCCCTCGAGGGCTGGCGCTGGATCAGCCTGGAGGTGCCCGCCCTCGAGGTGTCGAGCACCGACCTGAGGGCCCGGGTGGTCGACGGTCGGCCCCTCGACTACCTGGTCACCCACGAGGTCGTCGATCGCATCGAGGCACGCGGCCTGTACAGGACTGCCCCGTGAGCGACGCACGGCCCGGGACGGCCTCGGGCGCCGATCCTGGGGAGGCCCCCGAGCGGCCCGCCGGCGACCCGCTGTCGCGCGTGCTCCGGCAGCTCGACCTCGAGCTGCCGGAGCACGGCACGGGCCAGCGCACCGCGCGCCGTTCGACGCCGCTGGTCGCGCCCCCCGAGCGCCCCCGTCCGGCCCCGAGCCGGCGCTGGATGACGGGGTTCGCCGCTGCTCTCCTGGTCGCGCTGGTAGCCGGAGCCGCTCTGACCTGGATCGGCGTCGAGACCGTCCGCGACAGCACGACCGGTCGCACGGTGGCTTCGAGCGACCCGTCGGAGCCCGGGTTCGAGGGCTTCCTCGAGCCCACCCCCACGCTGCTCGTCGCGCACCAGAGCGGGGAGGAGCTGCGCTCCTTGGCGCTCCTCAGCCTGAGCAGCCACGACATCGGCGGGTCTGTGCTCATGATTCCGCCCGACACCGTCGTGCAGACCGCCGACTTCACCGGCTCGCTCGCCCTGGGCTACGCCTACGGCGGGCCCGACGGCATCTTCCAGCACGTGCAGGACATGCTCGGCGTGGGCATCGGGGAGCTGGTGGTGGTCGACGACGCTCGCTGGGCCGCCCTGACCGCCGGGGTCGCCCCGATCTCGATCACCAACCCCGACTCGGTCGAGGGCTTCGAGACCGGCACGATCGACCTGGCGGCCGGCGAGGTCGCCACCTGGCTCGGCGCCCGCAGTCCCGACGAGAGCGACCTCGCTCGGATGTACCGGGTGGGGCTGTTCTGGGAGGCGTGGCTCGGCGAGGTGCGCGCGGCAGAGGACCCGTCGGTGGTGCCCGGTGAGATCGACTCCGGCATCGGTCGCTTCGTGCGGGGCATCGCGGGCGGTGAGGCCGACGTAGCCAGCCTCCCGGTGACGGAGGAGCAGATGGCGGACGGCGGTGTCGTCTTCGCCGTGGATCCGGCTCCCACCGCCGAGCTGGTGGCGCGCTTCGTGCCCTACCCCCGAGGCCCGTCGGTGGGCGTGCGGACGCGCGTCCGGCTCCTCGACGGCACGGGTCAGCCCGACCACGCCCTTCAAGCCGCCCCGCTCATCGTCCCGGCCGGCGCGGAGATCGTGATCGTCGGCAACGCTGACGAGCTCGTCCAGCCTCGCGAGACCGAGGTGCGCTACCACGACCCGGCTCAACGAGAGAGCGCTGAGCGCCTTCGCGACGCCCTGGCTGCCGGGCGCGTCGTCGAGGACGCTCGCCAGACGGACTCGTTCGATGTCACCATCGTGTTGGGCACCGATGTCTGAGCCGCCCGAGGAGCGCAGCACCCTGACCGACAGAAGCACCGACGAGACCCGCGACTGGGCGGTCACCGCCGCCCGCGCGGCTGACGACAAGCAGGCCACCGACGTGGTCGTGCTGCAGGTGGGGGAGGTGCTCGCGCTCTGCGAGTGGTTCGTCATCGCCAGCGCGGCCAACGACCGCCAGGTCAAGGCGATCTGTGACGAGGTGGAGCACCAGATCCGTATGTCGGGCGGACCGAAGCCCAAGCGCATCGAGGGCATGGCCGACCGGGAGTGGGTCCTGATCGACTACGGCGACGTCGTGGTCCACGTCTTCCAGCAGGAGGCTCGGGAGTTCTACGACCTCGAGCGGCTGTGGAAGGACGTTCCCAGGGTCGACTGGGCGAACCCGGCAGCCTGAGCGCGCTGCCGCTGAGCGCGACACGGCCCGCCGTGCGGCGGGCCGGGACGTGGAGCTAAGGAGAATCGAACTCCTGACCTCTTCCATGCCATGGAAGCGCTCTACCAACTGAGCTATAGCCCCGAGGGAGGGTTCAATCTAGAGCACGAGCGCACCCGTCGCCAGACGGCAGGCGCGGCTCAGCCGACGACGAAGTTGATGAGCTTGTCGGGCACGGCGATGACCTTGCGGACCGTCGCGCCGGCGAGCAGCTCTGCCACCGTGGCCTCGGCGCGGGCCGCGGCCTCGAGCCCGGCGGCATCGAGCCCTGAGGCCACGTGGATGCGGGCCTTCACCTTGCCGTTGATCTGGACGGGCACCTCGATGTCGTCGTCGACCAGCAGGACCGGTTCGGCCTCGGGGAAGGGCTCCCAGGCGAGCGAGCCCTCGTGGCCGAGCCGTGACCACAGCTCCTCCGCGGCATGGGGCGCCAGAGGGGCGAGGAGCAGCACCAGCGGCTCGGCGATCTCCCGGGGCACGCCGCCGTCTGCGAAGTGGTTGGTCAGGTGGTTGTTCAGCTCGGTGATGCGCGCGATGGAGACGTTGAAGCGCAGCGTCTCCATCCCCTCCCGCACAGCGGCGATCGCCTTGTGCAGCACCCGTCGCGTCTGCTCGTCGGCAGGGGCATCGGCCACGCGGATCTCGCCGGTGTCTTCGTCGAGCACCGTGCGCCAGATGCGCTGGAGCAGGCGGAACACACCGACGACCGCCTTGGTCTCCCACGGCCGGCTCTGCTCTAGGGGCCCGGTGAACATCTCGTAGAGGCGGAGCGTGTCGGCCCCGAACTCGGCGATCATGTCGTCGGGCGTGATCATGTTCTTCAGGCTCTTGCCGATCTTGCCGAACTCACGGCGCACCGGCTTGCCGTCGTGGAAGAACTCGCCGTCGCGCTCCACCACCTCGCTGGCCTGCACGTGGAAGCCCCGCTCGTCGGTGTAGGCAGCGGCCTGGATGTAGCCCTGGTTCACCAGCCGGCGGAACGGCTCGCTCGAGCTGACGTGCCCGAGGTCGAAGAGGACCTTGTGCCAGAACCGGGCGTAGAGCAGGTGCAGCACAGCGTGCTCCATGCCGCCGACGTAGAGGTCGACACCGCCGCAGTCGCCCTCGAACTGCGGCCCCATCCAGTAGCGCTCGACCTCCGGGTCGACGAAGGCGTCCTCGTTGGTCGGGTCGAGGTAGCGCAGCTCGTACCAGCACGAGCCGGCCCAGTTCGGCATGGTGTTGAGCTCGCGCCGGTACTCCTTGGGCCCGTCGCCGAGGTCGAGGGTGACCGTGGCCCAGCTCTCGTTGCGGCCCAGCGGCGGCTCGGGATCCGAGGTGTTGTCGTCGATCTCGAACGTGCGAGGCGAGTAGTCCTCGACCTCGGGGAGCAGCACCGGCAGCTCGGCATCTGGCACCGCCAGGGGCAGGCCGTGCTCGTCGTAGACGATCGGGAAGGGCTCGCCCCAGTAGCGCTGTCGGGAGAACAGCCAGTCGCGCAGCTTGTAGGTGACGGTGCGCCGGCCGACCCCGTGCTCCTCCAGCCAGTCCGTGATGGCGGCCTTGGCCTCGACGATCGGCAGGCCGTCGAGCATCTGCGACGCGATGGCGGGGCCGTCGCCTATGTAGGCCTGGCCCTCCCAGCCGTCGGGCGGCTGGACGGTGCGCACGATCGGGAGACCGAACGCCTCAGCGAAGTCCCAGTCGCGCTGGTCCTGGCCTGGGACCGCCATGATCGCCCCGGTGCCGTAGCCCATCAGCACGTAGTCGGCGATGAAGATCGGGATCGGCTCCTCGTTCACCGGGTTGATGGCGTACGACCCGATGAACACGCCGGTCTTCTCGCGGTCGGTGGCCTGGCGGTCGAGCTCGCTCGTGCGGCCGATCTTCTCCCGGTACGCGCTGACAGCATCGATCGGCGTGGCTGCACCGCCGGTCCAGCGGGGGTCGACGTCGTCCTCCCAGTCGACGCCCACCAGCTCGTCGACCAGCGGGTGCTCGGGCGCCAGGACCATGTAGGTGGCGCCGAAGAGGGTGTCGGGCCGCGTCGTGAACACGACGATGGGCTCGGAGTCGGCACCCGTAGCGAAGCGGACCTCGGCGCCCTCGCTGCGGCCGATCCAGTTGCGCTGCATGAGCTTGATCGAGTCGGACCAGTCGAGCAGCTGCAGATCGTCGATGAGCCGGTCGGCGTAGGCCGTGATGCGCATCATCCACTGCTTGAGGGGGCGCCGGAACACGGGGAAGTTGCCGCGCTCGGAGCGACCGTCGGCCGTGACCTCCTCGTTGGCGAGGACGGTCCCGAGGCCGGGGCACCAATTGACGGGTGCTTCGTGCAGGTAGGCCAGGCGGTGGGCGTCGACGACCTTGCGCCGCTCGACGTCATCGAGGTCGGACCAGGCGCGGCCGGAGGGGTTCGTGCCCTCGGCGGGCCGGCGGGTGCCGGCGGCCAGCTCGGCTTCGAGCTCGCTGATCGGGCGGGCCCGGCCGGCGTCGGTGTCGTACCAGCTCTCGAAGATCTGCAGGAAGATCCACTGCGTCCAGCGGTAGAACCCGACGTCGGTGGTGGCGACGCTGCGCCGATCGTCGTGGCCCAGGCCGAGGCGGCGCAGCTGGCGGCTGATGATCTCGATGTTCGCCTCGGTGGTCACCCTCGGGTGGGTGCCCGTCTGCACGGCGTACTGCTCGGCCGGGAGCCCGAACGCGTCGTAGCCGAGCGGGTGGAGCACGTTGTGGCCGGCCATGCGCATGTAGCGGGAGAAGACGTCGGTGCCGATGTAGCCGAGCGGGTGCCCGACGTGGAGCCCCGCACCCGAGGGGTACGGGAACATGTCCATCACGTAGAGCTTCGGACGGTCGGCGACCCGGTCGAACCCCTCGGCGAAGGGCCCGGTGGGGTTCGGCGCGCGGAACGTGCCCTCGCGCTCCCAGCGGTCCTGCCAGCGCGTCTCGATCTCGGCCGCCAGGCTCGCCGTGTAGCGGTGCGGGGGGATGGCGCCTTCGCGCCCGTTCGTCGGCTCCGTGGCCTGGTCTCCCATGCTTCGCACGGTAGTGGCCCACCCCTCGGAGCCCGAACCCGCTTGGGGTGTAACCGCAGGTGGTGTCTGGCGGTCCGATCGCGGTGCTGACCATCGATGAGCGAATCGAGCGGGGGGCCCAGCGCGGTCACGCTCTCACCTTCGTCGTGGGTGGCGACCACGTCGCCGTCCCGTACTCCCAGCTCCTCGAGGAGGCGGCCGGCTACGCCGCGAACCTCCAGCGCCTGGGCGTGATGCCTGGCGACCACGTCGCCATCCTCGGGCCGACGTCGCGCCAGCTCGTCACCGCCATCGAGGCCGTGTGGCTCGCCGGCGCCACGATCGTGGTGCTGCCGCTCCCGATGCGGCTGTCGTCGATCGAGGAGTTCGTCGCCCAGACCCGGGCGCGCATCCTCCACGCCGACGCCCGGCTGGTGCTCATCGACCCGGACCTGGCGCCCTTCGTGGTCCCCGAGCCCGGCGACCCGCCGATGCACGGATGGGAAGACCTCCAGCCCGGCGCCGGCCACGCGACGGCCGCTGACTGGGTGCGCCCGGCGGCGGACCTCGACCGGTTGGCCATCCTGCAGTTCACGAGCGGATCCACCTCGGATCCCAAGGGCGTGATGCTCCCGCACCGCACGGTCGGGGCGAACCTCGATGCGATCGCCCAGGCCACGAGCCTCGACCCCGACGACGACGTGCTCGTGTCCTGGCTGCCGCTCTACCACGACATGGGCCTGGTCGGTCTGCTGACCCTCTCGCTGACGACCGGCACACCGTTCGTCCTCGGCGCCCCCACCGACTTCACGTCCAGCCCCAGCCGTTGGATGGAGTGGATGTCCACCTACGGGGGCACGGCCACGGCCGGGCCGAACTTCTCCTACGTGCTGGCGGCACGGGCGATGCGCCGGGCCGGCACGACCCTCGACCTGTCGAGGATCCGGATCGCCCTCAACGGCGCTGAGCCGGTCGATCCCAGCACGGTCGCCGCGTTCCTGGAGGCGGGAGAGCGCCACGGCCTGCGCCCGGGCGCCGTGTTCCCAGCGTTCGGCATGGCCGAGATCGCCATCGCCGGCACCTTCCCGGAACCCCTGTCCGGCCTGCGAACCGACGCGATCGACCGCCGAGTCCTCGAGGACGAGCGCTACGCCGCGCCGGTGGCCGGCGACGCTGAGGGCGTGCGCCACCTGGCCATCCTCGGCCGTCCGGTCGAGGGCCTGGAGATCCGCGTCGTCGACCCCGCCACCGGGGACGCGCTCAAGGAGCGCGAGGTCGGGGAGCTCGAGATCCGTGGCACCTCGGTCACCCCCGGCTACTACAAGCGCCCCGAGGCCAACGAGGAGCTGTTCCACGACGGGTGGCTCCGCACCGGCGACCTCGCCTACGTGGTCGACGGCGAGATGGTCATGTGCGGGCGGATCAAGGACATGATCATCGTCGGCGGGCGCAACGTGTACCCCGAGGACATCGAGCGGGCACTGGCCGATCTCGACGGCGTGCGGGCCGGCAACGTGATCGCCTTCGGCATCGACGGCGTGGGCGGCAAGGAGGGGCTCGTCGTGGTCGCCGAGTCGACCTCCGACGACCACCCCGAGGTCCGTCGCACCGTCGCCGAGCGGGTTCGCACCGCGGTGGGGCTCCCCGCCAAGGACATCGTGCTGGTGGAGCCGGGCAGCTTGCCCAAGACGAGCTCGGGCAAGCTCCAGCGCTCGCTGTGCAAGGTGCGCTACCTCGGGGCGGACCTGCAGCTGGCCTGACCGGCCGGCAGACCCCGGCGCCTAGACCGCCTTGAGCTGCTCCATGACCGACTTCCAGCGGTCGGGGTCGCTCGCGTAGGGGGCGTAGAAGCTGAGCCGGGAAACCACGTCGCCGAAGCGCTTCTGCAGCTCGGGGGCGAGCTGCTCGGGCTCACCGACCACCGCGAAGGTGTGGAGGATCTCGTCGGTGATGAGGTCGGCCATCTCCTTCCACTTGCCCTCCTTCGACATCTTGTTGAGGTCGTCCTGGAGGCCGCCCCAGCCGTGCAGCTCGAGCACGGGCCGGTAGGCGGGGGTGGAGCCGTAGAAGGCGATCTGCTGCTTGGTGCCCTGCACCGAAGCCGCCATCTCCTCCTCGGTGGTGCCGGTGACCACGAACGCCGGGCCCGAGATCTCGATGTCGGCGAGGGTCCGACCGCTCTTGGCCGCACCTCGCTCGAGGGCGGGGAGCGTGACCTCGCGGAGGTAGCGCTCGGTGGTGAAGCCGTGGCACAGGAAGCCGTCGCAGACCTCGCCGGCGACCTCCGTCATCTTCTCGCCGACGCCGGCCAGCGCGATCTTGGGGTTGCCGTGCGGGTTGGGGCCGGGATCGAAGAACGGCGTCATGAGGGTGTGGGTGTAGAAGTCGCCCTTGAAGTCGAGCTTCGTGCCCTCGTTCCAGCACTCCCAGATGGCCCGAATGGCCAGGATCAGCTCGCGCATGCGCGGCGCGGGGTGCGACCACGGCATCGAGAACCGCTTCTCGATGTGGGGCTTGATCTGGCTGCCGAGGCCGAGGATGAACCGGCCGCCGGAGGCCGCCTGCAGGTCGTAGGCGATCGACGCGAGGTTCATGGGGTTCCGGGCGAACGCCACGGCGATGCCGGTGCCCAGCTCGACCTTCTCGGTGTGCTGCGACGCGAGCAGCAGCGGGAAGAACGGGTCGTGGCTCGTCTCCGCGGTCCAGACGCCGTCGTAGCCCTGCGCCTCCTGGGAGGCCGCGGCCTTCCCAGCGTTGCGCAGATCTCCACCAAGTCCTCCGTCGATCTTCATGGCGGGGACCCTAGCCGCGGCACTTGACCGCGTGGTCAAGTTCGTCGACGACGCGCTCTGGTCAGCCCTGCTCGCGCAGGAAGCGCTCGAGCTCGGCCGCGATCTCGTCGCCCGAGGTCGCCGAGAGCTCCACGGTGGTGGCGTGGTCGTCGGCCTGCTCCTCGAGCTGGTGGAGCATGGCGAGGTGCTCAGGGTTCTGGACGATCAGCTCGTCGAGGCGGGTCTGCGTGGTGGCAGCGCGCGCCGGCAGGTCGCCCACCGGGAGGTTCAGGCCGGCCAGGCGGTTGGTCGCCTCCAGCAGCGCCAAGCTCGCTCCCGGGTAGGGCATCGCCGCCACGTAGTGCGGGACCTGCGCCCACAGCCCGAGCGCGGACATGCCGCGCAGCACGGCCTGGCGCTCGATGAGGCCCTGGATGCCAGTGGGCACCTCGACCGAGGTCCGCAGCAGCCCCTCCGTGAGGGACGGATCGGACGCCGATGCTGCGACCAGCGGCGGACGGGTGTGCGGCGACGGAGCTGGATACGCACCGAAGCCCACAACCATCCGGGCGCCGAGGTCGGCGGCCAGATCGACGACCTGGTCGGCGAAGGTCACCCATGCGTGGTCCGGCTCGTTGCCGAGGAGCAGCAGCACGTCGTTGCCTGCGTCGTCGCGGGTCCACGAGAGCTCGGTCTCGTCCCACGAGATCTGCGTGTTGATGCCGTCGACCAGGCGCATGGTGGGCCGCCGGGCCCGCCAGTCGAGGAGGGCGTCGGCGTCGAAGCGGGCGATCGTTCGCCGCTCGAGCGAGTCGCGCAGCACATCGACGGCTCCCTCGGCACCCATGCCGGCGTCGATCCAGCCCTTCAGGTGCACGAGCAGGACGGGTGACTCGAGCTCCGGGCGCTCGACCATCGCGTACAGCGAGGTCATCGGAGGGCTGATGCTCCGGCGATCATCCGAGGCGCTCCACGGCCTCGGCGGCGGCGTCCGCGCAGCGCTCGACCTGGAGGGCGAACACCTCGTAGCCCGAAGCGTCCTTGCCCATGGCGCCTCCGACGTAGCGGGCGTAGACGCCCTCGACGATGCACGCCAGCTTCCAGTACCCGAAGGCGGTGTAGAAGTCGATCTGGGAGAGGTCACGGCCGGACGCCTCGGCGTAGCGGTCGAGCACCTCCTTGCGCGTGAGGAAGCCCTCCACGGTGGTGGGGGCGGTGGGGAGCGCGCCGTACGCGTCGTCGGCCTCGGTCCAATAGACCATCAGCAGCCCGACGTCGGCGAGGGGGTCGCCAAGGGTGCAGATCTCCCAGTCGAGGACGGCGATGACCTCGCCGTCGTCGTTGGTCATGCAGTTGTCGAGCCGGTAGTCGCCGTGGACGATCGCGGCTGGTCCCTGCTCGGGGATGCGGGCGGCCAGCGCGTCGTGGACCTCGCGGATGCGGGGCAGGTCGCGAGTCTGCGACTGCTCGAACTGGCTGAACCAGCGCTTCAGCTGGCGGGCGATGTAGCCCTCCTTCTTGCCCAGGTCACCGAGGCCGACCGCATCGGGGTCGATGGCGTGGATGCGAGCCAGCGTGTCGGCGATCGAGAGGCTCGCGTTGCGGCGGGCGGCGGGCTCGATGGCCCGGCCTGCCTCGGCGTCGCGCAGCACTCGGCCGTCGACGAAGTCCATGACGTAGAACGGCGCGCCGTTCACCGACTCGTCGGTGCAGAGCCCCAGCGCCGGCGCGACCGGCACATCGGTGGATCCGAGGGCGGAGATGATCTTGTGCTCGCGCCCCATGTCGTGGGCCGAGGCGAGGACCTGGCCGAGCGGCGGCCGACGCAGCACGTACCGGCGACCGCCGGCATCGGTGACGCCGTAGGTGAGGTTCGAGTGGCCACCGGCGATCAGGTCGAACTGGAGCGGGCCTGACGCTCCGGCCACGTTGGCCTCGAACCACGCCGTCACGTTGGCGACGTCGATCCCCTTGATCTCGCTCATCCCATCCTCCCCGTGGGGCCCGGGTGGCCCGGTGGCCGAGGGTATCCCCGCCGGTAGGTTGGGGCGACCAAGCACCGAAGAGCAGGAGCGCGCCGCCAATGTCGATCGACGTCACCGATGCCACCTTCGCCACGGATGTGGTGGAGCGCTCGAAGTCCGTGCCGGTCGTCGTCGACCTCTGGGCCGAGTGGTGCGGACCGTGCAAGACGCTCGGCCCGATCATCGAGAAGGTGATCGCCGAGACCGACGGAAAGGTCGTGCTGGCGAAGGTCGACGTCGACACCAACCCCCAGGTCGCCAACGCCTTCCAGGTGCAGGGCATCCCCGCCGTCCACGCGGTCCGTGACGGTCGAGTGGTCGACAGCTTCGTAGGCGCTCAGCCCGAGGCCAAGGTCCGCGAGTTCGTGGCCGGCCTGCTCCCCACCGAGGAGCAGTCGGAGGTGGATGCGCTGATCGCTGCCGGCGACGAAGCGTCGCTCCGCAAGGTGCTCGAGGTGGAGCCCGGCCACGAGACCGCCGTGGTCGCGCTGGCCGAGCTGCTCGTCGCCGCCGGCGGCGACGAAGCCGTCGAGGAGGCTCTGAGCCTGCTGGCACGGATCCCGGAGTCGGCCGAGACCCGCCGCGTCGCCGCCCTCGCTCGCGTCGGCGACTCGGCTGCGGGTGGCACCGACATCACGGCTGAGCTCGACGGCCTGCTCGACCAGGTCAAGGACGACGAGGCCGCTCGCCAGCGCTACATCGACCTGCTCGAGGTGCTCGGCGCAGAGGATCCCCGCACCGCGAGCTACCGCAAGGCCCTCACCAGCCGCCTCTTCTGACGCTCCAGCACGTCTGGTCGAAGGCGAGCGGACAGGATCGGTGACGTGGAGATCCGGCGGCGCGACGGAGCGGTGATCGTCGTCTCGCGCTTCGCGGCCCCGGGGGCGGCAGCGACGACGCTGGGTCGCTTCGTGTTCGTGCGGCGCTCGGCGGTGGGCTCGGAGCGCCTCATGCGCCACGAGCTCGTGCACGTCCGCCAGTGGCGCGAGCTCGGCGTGCCCCGCTTCCTGGTCCGGTACCTGGGCGCGTACCTGCGGTGGCGCCTGCGGGCCCATCCGCACTGGGCCGCCTATCGCCGCATCCCGCTCGAGATCCGGGCGGAGTGGGAGGCGCGCGGCCCGCAGCGGTCGGCGTCGCGGCAGCGCCAAACGGCCATTTCCGAGCAGCGAGGCCCCAGCTAGCCTGATCCCGCTTCCCCCGCCGATCTTGTCGCGCGCGCCCGGGGAGGGCCGGTGGAAGAGCAGTCCGAGCTGCGGAGGCCCGCGCCGCCGCTGAGCTGGCGGGAGCGGTTCGAATCGATCGCCGACGCCACCGGGGTGACGCCGGCCCGGCTCCTTCTCGGAGGAGCGCTCGCC
>DATCYI010000413.1:0-4947 GCA_036570385.1 Acidimicrobiales bacterium
CCACCAGCGACCTGCGAACCGCCAGCGGGGCGGCTCCGGCGCGGGGGCGGCGGCAACGGCCCGCGGCCAGGCCGCGTCGATGGCGGCCACGATCGCCGCGGCCTCCTCGTCGGACGGTGCCGGAGTGATCTCCATCAGCGCAGCCCTCGCAGCTCGGGGTGGTCGAGGAGCCCGATCACAGCGGCATGTTGCCGTGCTTGCGCTTCGGCAGCTCTTCGCGCTTCGAGCGCAGGAGCTCGAGGCCGGCGATGAGCTTGACGCGCGTCTCGGCGGGGTCGATGACGTCGTCGACGAACCCGCGCTCGGCGGCGACGTAGGGGTTGCAGAACCGCTCCGTGTACTCGTCGACGAGCTCGGCGCGCTTGGCGACGGGATCGTCGGCCGCAGCCAGCTCCTTGCGGTAGACGATCTCCACCGCGCCCTGCGGGCCCATCACCGCGAGCTCGGCCGAGGGCCAGGCGAAGGCGAGGTCGGCGCCGATCGACTTGGAGTTCATCACCACGTAGGCGCCGCCGTAGGCCTTGCGGGTGATCACCTGGATGCGGGGCACGGTGGCCTCGCAGTAGGCGTAGAGGAGCTTGGCACCGTGGCGGATGATGCCGCCGTGCTCCTGGTCGACGCCGGGGAGGAAGCCGGGCACGTCGACGAAGGTGACGAGCGGGATGTTGAAGGCGTCGCAGGTGCGCACGAAGCGGGCGGCCTTCTCGGCGCTGTTCACGTCGAGCACCCCGGCAAGGACCATCGGCTGGTTGCCGACGATGCCGACGGGGTGGCCGTCGAGACGGGCGAAGCCGCAGGTGATCGAGCCGGCCCAGTGCGGGAAGTACTCGACGTAGTCGCCGTCGTCGACCGTGGCGGCGATCACCGTCTTCATGTCGTACGGGATGTTCGGGCTGGCGGGCATCAGCTCGCGCAGCTCGGGCGTCTCGCGCATCGGGTCGTCGGCCGGCGCCACGTGGGGCGGCACCTCGAGGTTGTTGGACGGCAGGAAGCTGAGCAGGTAGCGCACCTCTTCGAGCACGGCCTCCTCGTCCTCGCCGACGAAGGTCGACACCCCGGACTTGGAGGCATGGGCCATGGCGCCGCCGAGCTCCTCGAGCGTGACCTCCTCGCCGGTCACCGTCTTCACGACGTCGGGGCCCGTGATGAACATGTGCGAGTGCTCCTTCACCATGAAGATGAAGTCGGTCATCGCGGGGGAGTAGACGGCGCCACCGGCGCACGGTCCGAGGATCACGCTGATCTGCGGGATCACGCCTGACGCCTGGACGTTTCGGTAGAAGATCCCGCCGTAGCTGGCCAGGCTGACCGGGCCCTCCTGGATGCGGGCGCCGGCGCCGTCGTTGAGGCCGATGAGCGGGGCGCCGACCTTGGTGGCGAGGTCCATCACCTTGTGGATCTTCTCGGCGAACACCTCGCCGAGGGCGCCGCCGAACACAGTGAAGTCCTGGCTGAATATGAACACCTTGCGGCCGTGGATCGTGCCCCAGCCGGTGATCACGCCGTCGGTGTAGGGGCGCTCCTGCAGACCGCTGTCGTGGGCGCGGTGGCGGGCGAGCATGTCGAGCTCGTGGAACGACCCGGGGTCGAGCAGGAACTCGATGCGCTCCCGGGCGAGCATCTTGCCCTTGGCGTGCTGACGCTCTACCGACCGCTCCGATCCTGCGTGGAGGGCCTGCTCCTTGCGCTTGGCCAGCTCGGACAGGCGCTCGCTCATGGGGTGCTCGGTCACGAGGCCAAGGTACTTGGACCCCCGATCGCGGGAAAACTAGACCGGCCGGTCAAGACCGGACAGGATCTGTGGGCGCCTCGGCACGCCATGCGTGCCTGAGCGCCCACAGATCTTGGATCGACCAGGGGGAGACGCCAGATGCACGAGCTCGTGATCCGCGGGGGGACCGTCGTCGACGGCACGGGAGCGCCGGCGATGACCGCCGACGTAGCCGTCAGCGGGGGCCGGATCACCGAGGTCGGGAAGGTCGACGAGCGCGGCGAGCGCGAGCTCGACGCCGACGGGCTGGTCGTCGCGCCGGGCTGGGTCGACATCCACACGCACTACGACGGGCAGGTCACCTGGGACCCCGACCTCACGCCCTCGAGCTGGCACGGCGTCACCACCGTCGTGATGGGCAACTGCGGCGTCGGCTTCGCGCCGGTGCGCCCCGGCGGCGAGGCGTTCCTCATCGAGCTGATGGAGGGCGTGGAGGACATCCCCGGCACCGCTCTCCACGAGGGCATCGAGTGGGACTGGGAGAGCTTCCCCGAGTACCTCGACGCCCTCGACAAGACTCCGCGGGCCATCGACGTCGCCGCCCAGGTGCCGCACGCCGCGCTGCGGGCGTACGTGATGGGGGACCGGGCCCACGAGCGAGACTCGACGGCCGAGGAGATCGAGCAGATGTCGCGCCTCGCCGAGGAGGCCCTGCGCGCCGGCGCCTGCGGCGTCAGCACGAGCCAGACGATCCTGCACAGCTCGAAGCACGGGCTGGTGCCCGGCACGCACGCGATGCCCGAGGAGCTGATCGCTCTCGGTGAGGCGGTGGGGCGCGCTGGTCACGGCGTCTTCCAGCTGATCTCCGACCACCAGGGAGGCGCCGCCGACCGCGAGTGGCTGGTCGACCTCGTCGACCGCACCGGCATCACCGCCACCTACACGCTCGCTCAGGCCGGCCACGCGCCCGACGCCTGGCGCGAAGCGGTCGCCGCGGCCGAGGTCGATCGCGCCGCTGGTCGCCGGATCATCCCGCAGGTCGCCAACCGCCCGACGGGGATGCTCTTCGGCCTGCAGTCGTCGCTCCACCCCTTCTTCACCCACCCGACCTACCGCAAGATCTCCGACCTGCCCCTCGCCGAGCGGGTCGCCGCGCTGCGCACCGCCGAGGTGCGCGCGGCGCTCGTCGCCGAGGAGCCGCACACCCGCAACCCGATCGCCCGGGGCCTGATGCAGCGATGGGGTCAGATGTTCCCGCTCGGCGAGGTGCCGGAGTACGAGCCGCCGTCGTCGGCGAGCGTCGAGGCGGTGGCGGCGCGCGAGGGCCGCTCCCCGCAGGAGGTCGTGCTCGACTGGCTGCTCGAGAACGACGGCAAGGCCTTCCTGTTCGCGCC
The DNA here is from genome assembly GCA_036570385.1 of Acidimicrobiales bacterium. Taxonomy (GTDB): domain Bacteria; phylum Actinomycetota; class Acidimicrobiia; order Acidimicrobiales; family VFJN01; genus VFJN01. Next base: position 3,106 of record DATCYI010000413.1, read on the forward strand.
GCTGGCCAGCTACGTGCACCACAACCTCGACGCCGTGCGCGAGATGATGACCGACCCCAACACCGTGCTCGGCCTCTCCGACGGCGGTGCGCACTGCGGCCTCATCTGCGACGTCAGCATGCCCACCTACCTGCTCACCCACTGGGTCAACGGGCGCCAGCGGGGCGAGCGGCTCGGCCTAGAGCACGCGGTGAGCCTGCAGACCTCGCGCACCGCGGCCGCCTACGGCTTCACCGATCGCGGCGTGATCGCCGCCGGCAAGCGGGCCGACATCAACCTGATCGACCTCGACGGCATGGCGCTCCACGCGCCGGAGATGGTGTTCGACCTGCCCGCCGGCGGCCGCCGGCTCGTGCCGCGCGCCGACGGCTACGTCGCCACCCTCGTAGCGGGCCAGGTGACCGTCGCCGCGGGCGAGGCCACCGGCGAGCGACCGGGACGCCTCGTCCGCTTCTGACCGCGGCGAGCTGAGGTCTGCGAGCGAGCGCGCGACGAGGGCTGTCGCGCGCTCGTTCGCGACCCTGCGCGCGGCCTCATAGGCACGTGACAAGGCCGTCTTGAGGAAGCCTTACGACAGATTGCGGTTATGTGACGGATGACGCACTCAAACCCGGTGATCGGCCCTTCCAAAGTCCTGCGACCCCTGGTTAGGTGACCTCCATCGAGCGGCTGCGATCGCTCGAAGGACATTGCGGTTTCATTACAACAGACCGAGGCGGGCACCTCATCCGACCCCGGCTCCGGCAAGGGCCGCCACGCGAAGGAGAAGCCAGCTGCGCCTCGATCTCGTAATGCCCGCGCACAACGAGGAGCGCCGCATCGACCGGACGCTCCACGACTACCGGCACGCCCTCGACGATCCCGAGGTCCGCTTCGAGGTGGCGCTCGACGGCTGTGCTGACGGGACGGCTGCCATCGTTCGTCGCCACGCCGAAGAGGATCCCCGAGTCGGATGGACCGACTACCCGAAGCTCGGCAAGGGCGGGGTGCTCCTCGAAGCCTTCCGGGCCAGCGCACTGGGCGACGCCGATCTCATCGCCTTCGTCGATGCCGACGGAGCGACCCCGCCCTGCGAGCTCGCCCGCCTCGTCGAGGCCGTCGAGTCGGGTGCCGACGGAGCGATCGCCGACCGTCGCCACCCGAGCGCCGTCACCCCCGGGCCGCGCTCGCTGGCCCGTCGCCTCACCAGCCGTGGCTTCGCCTTCTGGATCCGACGGCTCTTCTCCGTGCCCTTCGCCGACACTCAGTGCGGCGCCAAGGTCCTGCGCTCCGACGTGGTGCGGCGGGTGGCACCGCTGCTGTCGTCGCGCGACTTCCTCTTCGACGTCGACCTGCTCCACACGTCGGCACGCCTCGGCTACACGGTGGCCGACGTACCGACCGTCTGGGTCGACCAGGCCGGCTCGCACCTCCACGCCGCGCGCGACGCGAAGCGGATGCTGTGGTCGAGCATGCGCCTGTGGCTCCACCACCGGGTCATCCCGGTGGAGGGCCACCGTGACGACGAGGTCGTGCACCATCCCGCCACCGGGCGTCGCCCGATCGTCAGCCTGCCCGCAGGTCGCTCGGCGCGCCGCGCGCACCGGCGCATAGACCTCGACGCCGAGGTGGCCCATGCCAGCGCCTGACGTCGTGCTCGTGGCGCCCTACCCCACGGCGGGCCAGCGCCACGCTGGTCCGAGTGGCGTGGCGTCGTACTCCGCGAACCTCGCGCACGCTCTGAGCGGGCGGGGCGCCTCCGTCGAGGTGATCGCCCCCGAGGAGCCAGACGCACCCGACGAGCCGGAGATCAGCCGCGACGGCTCCATCGTGGTCCGGCGCGCCTTTCGGCGCGGACCGTGG
>DATCYI010000414.1:0-22169 GCA_036570385.1 Acidimicrobiales bacterium
CGACGAAGGCGTGCTCTCGCGCCTGGGCGTGCGTGCCGCGCTGGCCTACCTGCGGATCGCCACCGACCCCGAGGCCGTGAGCGGAGCCGACCTGATGGAGGTGCACCGCCGGCCGAGCCGCGGGCTGCCCCAGTGGGCCGCCAAGTGGCTGGAGCGGTGCCGCTCCGTGGGCGACGTGCGGCGGGCCGCGGCCCGCATCGACGATGCCAAGGTCGGCGCCAAGCTCGACGACCTCGCCAGCGACCTGGATCGCCTCGCTCGCGTCGCCGCCCGTGGGGCCACCTCGCGCGACCTGCTCACAGCAGTGCGCGACGACATCGGGCTCGGCACGGCCATGACCCTGCTCGACAGCACGGGTGGCGCGGCCGGCTCGCACCTCGACGACCTCGAGGCCCTGCTGCAGGTCGCCGACCTCCACCCCGATGCGGCGTCGTTCGAGGCGTGGCTGAGGCGGTCGTTCCACCGAGAGCGGGCCGAAGGCGGCGTCACGCTGTCGACGATCCACCGGGTGAAGGGCCGCGAGTGGGACCGCGTCGTGGTGTTCGGCGCCACCGAGGGCCTCATGCCCCACCGCCTGGCCGATGACGTGGAGGAGGAGAGGCGCATCCTGCACGTCGGGATCACCCGGGGCCGCCAGCAGGTGCTGGTGCTGGGCGACCGCACCCGCCGCTCGCCGTTCCTCGGTGAGCTCGACGGGAGCGCCGAGCGCGGCCACCTGCGCCCGGCCCCGAAGCCCGCAGCCACCGCGAGCCCTTCGCCGTCGCGGCGCCCTCCGGAGCAGCGCACGGTGCTGTCCGCCGAGGTCGGCCTCGAGCTGCGCGTGCTCGGCGGCTACGAGGGCAGCGTCGCGGAGGTCACCGACGAGGGCGTGCGCCTGAAGCTCGACGACGGCGGCTCGTTCTTCGTGCGCTTCGGCGAGCGGGTCACCCACGACGGCACCCCGCTCACCCTCGGTCGCCCGCCGTCGCCGCTCGCCGGCCAGGCCAGCGAGAAGCTGCGTGCCTGGCGCCTCGAGCGCTCCAAGGCCGATGGCGTGCCCGCCTACGTCGTCTTGAGCGACAAGCACCTCGACGGCATCGCCGAGCGCCACCCCACGACCCTCGAAGAGCTCCGAGCCTGCCCGGGCATCGGCCCCGCCAAGCTCGACACCTACGGCGACGAGATCCTCCAGACCCTCCAAGATCTGTGGGCGCAGGAGCACGCATAGCGTGCCTGCGCGCCCACAGATCTCGTCGGGGGTCCCTACGCTGTTGAGGTGGCTGACGACCCGGTGATCCAGACGGTGCCGCTGGGGTTCCAGTGGCCGACGATCGACCCTTTCCTGTTCTGCGTGCACCACGACGACGCGTACCCGCCCGGCGACGACCGCCACGGACCCGCCGTGTCGCTGGAGGGCCGGGCGCTGGGGCAGGACTTCGAGGGCCTCGACGGCTGGCGGATGTACCACGGGCAGAACGTCCCCGGGTTCCCCAACCACCCGCACCGCGGCTTCGAGACCGTCACCTACGTGCGCAAGGGCTTGATCGACCACTCCGACTCGCTCGGCGCCGCGGCCCGCTTCGGACGGGGCGACACGCAGTGGCTGACAGCCGGCGAGGGCATCGTCCACTCGGAGATGTTCCCCCTGCTCGACACCGAGGGGCCGAACCCGCTCGAGCTGTTCCAGATCTGGGTGAACCTGCCGGCCGAGGACAAGCTCGCCGAGCCGCACTTCGCCATGCTCTGGGACGGCGACACGCCCAAGCTCAGCCACGCCGACGACGCCGGGCACCGCACGGTGGTCACGGTGATCGCCGGCGAGCTCGAGGGCCACGTGCCGCCGCCCCCGCCCCCGCACTCCTGGGCGGCGCGCGACGACACTGACGTCGCGATCTGGCACATCGACATGGACGCGGGCGCTCGCTGGACGCTGCCCGCGGCCCGTCGAGCCGACGCGGTCCGCACGCTCTACCTCTTCGAGGGCGGCCCGCTGCGCATCGCCGGTCGCGAGATCGGGCCGCGCACGGGGGCGGTCGTGCAGCCCGACGTGGCGCTCGAGCTGGAGGCGGTCGAGCCCGTCGACGTGCTCCTGCTGCAGGGCCGTCCGATCGGCCAGCCGGTGGCCCAGTACGGCCCGTTCGTGATGAACACGAAGGCCGAGATCGAGCAGGCCTTCACCGACTACCAGGCCACCCGCTTCGGTGGCTGGCCCTGGCCCAGCGAGGAGCCCGTGCACACCGGCACGGACCGCTTCGCCCGCTACCCCGACGGCAAGACGGTGGAGCCCGCCTGACGCCAGGAGACCAGATCTGTGGGCGCCAGAGCACGCATTGCGTGCCTCTGCGCCCACAGATCTTGTTGGGTCCTAGCCTGGGCGGCATGGCCGAGTACACAGCACCTCTGCGCGACATGCGCTTCGTCCTCGAGCACGTCGTCGATCTCGATGCCGTCACGGCGCTCGCCAAGTACGCGGACGTCGACCGCGACGCCGTCTACAGCGTGCTGGAGGAGAACGCCCGCTTCATGGAGGACAAGGTCGCGCCGCTGAACCGCGTCGGCGACCTGGTCGGCAGCGTCCGCAACGACGACGGCACCGTCACCACGCCGGAGGGCTTCGTCGACGCGTACAAGGCCTATGTCGACGCGGGCTGGGGCGGCGTCGCCCTGCCTGAGGAGTACGGCGGCGGTGGCTTCCCGTGGCTGGTGGGCATCGCCATGCAGGAGATCCTGACCTCGGCGAACATGGCCTTCTCGATGTGCCCGCTGCTCAACCAGGGCGCCATCGACATGCTCCTGCACCACGCCTCGGAGGAGCACAAGGAGACCTACCTCCCGAAGATGGTCACCGGCGAGTGGACCGGCACCATGAACCTCACGGAGCCCCAGGCCGGCTCCGACGTCGGGGCCCTCACCACCAAGGCCGTGCCCCAAGGCGACGGCACCTACCGCATCAGCGGCACGAAGATCTTCATCTCCTTCGGCGAGCACGACATGGCCGAGAACATCATCCACCTGGTGCTGGCCCGCACGCCCGACGCCCCTCCCGGCACCAAGGGCATCAGCTGCTTCATCGTCCCGAAGTACCTGGTGAACGACGACGGCAGCCTCGGCGATCGCAACGACGTCACCTGCGTGTCCATCGAGCACAAGATGGGCATCAAGGCCAGCCCCACGTGCGTCCTGGCCTACGGCGACAAGGGCGACGGCGCCATCGGGTACCTCATCGGCGAGGAGAACGCCGGCATGCGGTACATGTTCACGATGATGAACAACGCCAGGCTCTCGGTGGGCCTGGAGGGCTTGTCGCTGGCCGAGCGGGCGTACCAGATGGCCGTCGACTACGCGAAGGAGCGCAAGCAGGGCCGCGCTCCCGGCGCCCCGGCGGGGGAGCAGTCGGCGATCGTCGACCACCCCGACGTGCGCCGCATGCTGCTCACGATGCGCTCGTCGATCGAGGCGCTGCGAGCCGTGATCTACGAGAACGCCGCTGCCATCGACCACGCCAACCACGGCCCCGACGAGGCCGCGCGCGCCGCGGGCCAGGAGCTGGCCGACCTGCTCACTCCGGTGTCGAAGGGCTGGGGCACCGATCTGGGCGTCGAGCTGACGAGCCTCGCCATCCAGGTGTTCGGCGGCATGGGCTACATCGAGGAGACCGGCGTCGCCCAGCACTTCCGCGACGCCCGCATCGCGCCGATCTACGAGGGCACCAACGGCATCCAGGCCATGGACCTCGTCGGCCGCAAGCTGCCGATGCGGGGCGGCGCCGCCGTCGGCGACCACATCGCGCGGATCGCTGCGCTCGACGAAGCGCTGGCCGCTGGCGGAGACGAGCTCGCGCTGATCCGGTCGAACCTCTCCGAGGCGCTCGGGGCGCTGCGCACCGCCACCGACTGGCTCATGGAGCACGGCCTGAGCGACCCGCTCAACGCGCTGGCCGGAGCCACGCCGTACCTGCGCCTCTTCAGCGTCGTGACCGGCGGTTGGATGATGGCCCGCCAGGCGCTCGCCGCCACCGCCGCGCTGCAGGATGTGGGCGACGCCGACAAGGCGCTGCTCGAGGACAAGGTCGTGTCCGCCCGCTTCTACTGCGAGCAGGTCCTGCCCCAGGCCCATGGCCTCGTCCCCGCCGTCACCGCCACCAACCGCGACCTCGCCGCCGCCCGCTTCTGACGAGCCAGCGCGCTCAGAGGAGGCGCGGGAGGGACGTGTCGAGGTGGCTCTCGCCGCGCACGACCATCGCCAGGCGGTTGTAGGGGTGCAACGGCGGTAGGTCGCCGGCCCGGGTGAGCGGGGGAGCGTCGAGCAGGGCGCGGACCTCGTAGGCGATCGCGTAGAGCCGCAGCCGGTCGAGCAGGAGAGGGACGTCGAAGAGCGCCGGGTAGTCCTCGGCGAGCCAGGCCGGCACGTCGGCGTAGTCGACGGCTCGGGTCGCCGCGACGTGCCTCTCCGCGACGTGCAGGTGCGGGTAGGCGCAGCACCGCAGGATGATGTCGAGGTCGAGGTCGGGCGGACCGGGGCGCGACCACTCCACGTCGAGCAGCGCGGTGATGCCGTCGTCCCACAGGATGTTCTCGAAGGTGAGGTCGCCGTGGATCAGCGTCTCCGACGTGAACGGCTGCAACGCGGGTCCGATGTCCTGGACGAGCTCGATGGCGTCGTGCAGGAACATCCGGTCGACGCCCTCCATGCGCGCTGCGTCGCGCAGCCCGGCGATGACCATCCCGGCCGGGTCGGTGGCGAGGAGCTGCGGCGCGTCGTCGATGGGCGGCAGGCCCGCCGGCGGCGCGGTGCTGTGCACGGCGGCGAGTCGGGCTGCTACCTGGCCAATGGCACTGCGTCGCTGGTCGACGGTCAGCGTCGGCCAGCGATGGGCCAGCGGCCAGCCTGGACGGCGCTTCGACACCAGCCAGTCCTCGCCCGGTCCCTTGGCCTTCGCGACGATCTCGGGATAGCCGATCACGGCGGGCAGGCTGGCGGCGATGATCGCCTCGCGGGCCAGGCGGCGGTCGCGTCGGCGGTTGACCCGGACGGCGTGGCCGGCGGTCAGCCACACCTCGTTGGTGACGCTGCTGGCCCGCTCGAGGGGCACGTGGGGATCGAGCCCGGCGGCCTGGAGGGCGTTGCGGGCCCGCACCTCGCCCAGGCCCGTGCCTCCCTCGCCGATCGAGCTCATCGTCGCTCCCGTACCCACTGTGGCTGCCACGGGCGCAGGCCCGGGCCGGTGCCGGGGCGCGGACCGTCGGCCCTCGAGCGAACCTATCGGTCAGGCCCGGGGCCATGTGAGCCCCCGGCTCCTGCTGCCTCGAGCACCTCTGCACCGAGGGCCGGCCAGCGCTCCAGCGCCCAGTCGCCGAACGCCTCGTCGGTGAGCGCCACCAGGGCGACGCCGGCGCGCGGGTCGACCCAGAGGAAGCAGCCCGCCTGGCCGAAGTGGCCGAACGTCTCGGGCGAGGCCGCTGGAGGCGTCCAGTGCGGCGTCTTGGTGCCGCGGATCTCGAAGCCGAGCCCCCACGGGTTCGGCGCCTGCCGGCCGTAGCCGGGCAGCACGCCGTCGAGGTCGGGGACCTGGGCTGTGGTGGCCTCGGCGAGCGTCTCGGGTGCGAGCACCCGGCCAGGAGCGAGCAGCTCCTGCGCGAAGCGCAGTATGTCGTCGAGGGTGCTCGTCGCCCCCGCGCCGGGCGAGCCGTCGAGCGTGGTGGCGGTCATGGCGAGCGGGACCAGCACCGCCTCGTGCAGGTAGTCGGCGAAGGGCATCTGGGCGCGCTCCGCGACCAGCTCGGCGAGCACCTCGTAGGCGGCGTTGCCGTAGGCCCGCCGCTCTCCGGGTGGTGCGATCGGCTCGCGGCCCTCGAAGGGCAAGCCCGAGGCGTGGGCCAGCAGGAGCCGGACGGTTGCCCCGGGCGGACCGGCTGCCTCGTCGAGGACGACGATCTCCTCTTCGACCGCCATCAGCACGGCGCTCGCGGTCAGGAGCTTCGTGACCGACGCCAGCGCGAAGCGACGGCCGCCGTCGCCCACCGAAGCGACCCGCCCGTCACGGTGGCGCCACCCCACCGCGGCATGGGCGACCGGCCAGCTGGCGACGAGGTCGAGACCGGTGGCGGGGGACGTCACGGGTCGCAAGGTACCGCGCCCGCGGTGCGCCCGATCCGCCGATAGGTTCGCGTCCATGGCCATCCACGACCACCAGCTCAACCGCCTCGACGGCGGCACCCTCGACCTGCACGACTACGACGGCAAGGCCCTGCTCATCGTCAACGTCGCCTCGAAGTGCGGCCTGACCCCGCAGTACGCCGGCCTCGAGAAGCTGCACGAGCAGTACTCCGACAGGGGCTTCTCCGTGCTCGGCGTGCCGTGCAACCAGTTCATGGGCCAGGAGCCGGGCACGTCCGAGGAGATCGCCACCTTCTGCTCGACCACCTACGGCGTCACCTTCCCGATGGCCGAGAAGGTCGAGGTCAACGGCGAGGGGCAGCACCCGCTCTACGCCGAGCTCACCGCCGTGCCCGACGCCGAGGGCAAGGACGGCGACGTGGCCTGGAACTTCGAGAAGTTCCTGGTCGCGCCCGACGGCAAGGTCACCCGGTTCCGCCCCCAGGTGGAGCCGGAGGATCCGGCGCTGGTGTCGGCCATCGAGTCCGCCCTGCCTGGCTGATCCGCCACCGGGGGGATGCGGGCTCCGGCGGGGTCCACCGGTAGCCTTGGGACGATCCCATGAACGACACCGACACCACCACCGCGCCCCCCGCCGAGGCGGACATCACCTTCGAATCGCTCGGCGTGTCCCCCCGCCTCGTCAAGGCCCTCGCCGAGCAGGGCATCAACGAACCCTTCGCCATCCAGCGCCTCTCGATCGCCGACGCCCTCGCGGGCCGCGACGTGTGCGGCAAGGCCAAGACCGGCTCCGGCAAGACGCTCGCGTTCAGCCTCCCGCTGCTCGAGCGCCTCGACAAGGCCGAGCCCCGCAAGCCCAAGGGCCTGGTCCTCGTGCCCACCCGCGAGCTGGCCCTGCAGGTGCACGACGTGCTCGCCCCGCTGGCCAAGGCGATCGGCAGCCGCGTGGTCGCCGTCTACGGCGGCGCCGACATGAACAAGCAGATCGCCGCGCTGGCCGACGGCGTCGAGGCGATCATCGCCACCCCCGGACGGCTCATCGACCTGATCGAGCGCAAGGAGGTCGAGCTCAACGGCCTCGAGATCGTCGTCGTCGACGAAGCCGACCGCATGGCCGACATGGGCTTCCTCCCGCAGGTCGAGTGGCTGCTGCGCCACGTCGACAACCGGCACCAGACGCTGCTGTTCTCGGCCACGCTCGACGGCGTCGTCGACGGCCTGATCAAGCGCTACCAGCACGATCCCGTGTACCACGAGGTCGAGTCCACGTCGGTCACGGTCGACGCCATGCTTCACCGCTTCCTGCTCGTGCACGAGATGGACAAGGTCAAGGTCGCGGCGTCGATCGCTCGCAGCAGCGGCCGGGTGCTCGCCTTCACCAACACCAAGCGGGTGGCCGACCGCCTCGCCTCGTCCCTCAACGACGAGGGCGTGAAGGCGGCCGCCATCCACGGCGACCTTCGTCAGAGCCAGCGCGAGGATGCGCTGAAGAAGTTCACCGCCGGCAAGCTCCAGGTGATGGTCGCCACCGACGTCGCCGCCCGAGGCCTGCACATCGACGACATCGACGTCGTCATCCACTACGACCCCGCGCCCGACCACAAGACCTACCTCCACCGCTCGGGCCGCACCGCCCGCGCCGGTTCGAAGGGCCTGGCGGTCACGCTGTCGATCTGGAACCAGGAGCTGGAGATCAAGCGCCTGCAGAAGCGCATCGGTGTGATCCAGCCGATCACCGAGATGTTCTCCAACGACAAGCGCCTCGAAGACCTCACCGCATGGGATCCGCTCTCGTCCGACGCCTGATGGGCTCTGGCGGTACGGTCCGGCCATGCCCGACCGAACCGTCGATCCCAAGGCCCTGCAGCGCTACTCGTTCCTCCTCTTCTCGAAGCTGGAGGGCGCGGTCACCGCGGCGATGGTGCACCTCGGCGACCAGCTCGGCCTGTTCGAGGCGCTGGCCGACGCCGACGAGCCGCTGACGGCTGCCGCTCTGGCCGGGCGCACCGGGCTGCAGGAGCGGTGGGTGCAGGAGTGGGCCTACAACCAGGCCGCGGCTCGCCTCGTCGAAGCCGACGACCAGGAGCGCTTCTCGCTGAGTCCCGAGGCTCGGATCGTGCTGGCCACCCCGGGCGACCCGGCCTTCGGGATGGGCATGTTCCACCACCTGCCGGAGACCCTCGGCGCGCTCTCCTCGCTGCCGGAGTCGTTCCGCACCGGCGTGGGCCGCGACTACGACGCGCAGGGAGAGGCGGTGGCCGACGGCATCGCCCGCGGCTTCGAGCCGTGGTTCGGCACCCACCTGGTCCCCACCGTCCTGCCCGCGCTCGACGGGATCCTCCCGAAGCTCGAGATGGGTGCCCTGGTGCTCGACGTGGGCTGCGGGGCGGGGGGAGCGGTGCTGCTCATGGCTCGCACGTTCCCGCAGGCGGAGGTGCGCGGCTACGACATCTCCCAGCACGCGCTCGGCCGTGCCGAGAGCCGCCGGGCCGCCGAGGGTGCCATCAACGCCTCGTTCCACGACCCGCGGCGCTCTCCGCTGCCCGACGACCACAGCGCCGACCTCGTGTGCACGTTCGACTGCCTGCACGACATGACCGACCCCGCCGGCATGGCCGCGGCGATCCGCGGAGCGCTGTCCGACGACGGCGCCTGGCTGCTCGTCGACATCAAGGCCCACGAGTCCTTCGCCGAGAACGCCGAGAAGAACCCGATGGCGTCGATGATGTATGGCATCAGCGTGCTCTCGTGCCTGTCGTCGGCACTGTCAGAGCCCGGCGGCGCCGGTCTCGGCACCCTCGGCATGACCCCGGCGACAGCCGAGTCGCTGGCCCGCGAGGCGGGCTTCACGCGCTTCCGCCGACTCGACATCGACCACCCCGTCAACGCCTTCTACGAGATCCGGCCCTGATCTCGCCGGATCAGTCGGTCAGCGCCTGGATCTCCGCAGCGATCTGCGCGCTCAGCCTCTGGTCCAGCGGGTAGGGCGTGTTGAGGGCGACGCGGTCGAGCAGCTTGCCGTAGCGGGCGACGACCTCACCGGCCACGGCGTCGGGCGGCGCCACGATGGCCACGAGGTCGAGCAGCTCGTCCGGCACCAGCGCCGCCATCGCCGCCCAGTCACCGGCGCGGGTGCGCTCCTGCAGGATCGGCTGGAGGTCCCCCATGTCGTGGGCGTCGAGGACCACCTTGTACGCCGGCGTCGATGCATAGAACGCGATCTGGGTGCGCACCGCCTGCAGCGCCTCGTCGAACGCGACCTCGCTCATCCCGGTGACGATCATCACCGGCAGCGACAGCTTGATCCGGTCGGGGAGCGCGCTGCGGGCTCGCCCGCGAGCCAGGGCCGGCAGCGTCACCTCGAGCAAGGAGCGAGGCGTGCAGAAGGGGTGGACGAGGAAGCCGTCGGCCACCTCGCCGGCCACCTCGGTCATCTTTGGTCCGACTCCACCCAGCCACACCGGCGGCGGCCCGTACCGGTTGGGGCCGGGATCGAAGAACGGGGTCATCAGCGTGTGGGTGTAGTGCTGGCCCTCGAACCGCAAGCGGGTGTGGTCGTTCCATGCCGACCAGATAGCCCGCACCGCGAGCACCAGCTCGCGCATGCGATCAGCGGGGGCGCTCCACGGCATGGAGAAGCGACGCTCGATGTGCGGCTTGATCTGGCTCCCGAGGCCGAGGTGGAAGCGGCCCTCGCTGAGGAGCTGCAGGTCGTTCGCCTGGGTGGCGATCGTCATGGGGCTCCTCGCCAGGCCGATGGCCACAGCGGTCATCAGCTCCAGGTACTCGGTGGCCTCAGCCGCGGCGACGAGGGGCAGGAACGGATCGTGGGCGCCCTCGAAGGTGTACGCCCCGTCGTAGCCGTCCACCTCCATCTGGTCGACGGCACCGGCCACGTCGGGCAGAGACGTGGTGACCAACGGGCAGTCGACGCGCATCGCGCGACGGTACCCGTCGATTCGGAGGGCGCTGGCTACGGTCGATCGGGTGCCCGGCGACCGACGAGCAGGTGTGTTGGCGCAGCGCGCGGCAGACCTGGCGGCAGCGGCGGGTGTGACCCTGCCCGACGACCTGCGCCTGTGGCACCTGGCCCAGGCTCTCCCGCGTGCATCGCGCCGCCTGGCCGACTTCGATCCGGGGCCGAAGACCGCGATGTCGACGACGGGGGAGCAGCTGGGCGCAGCTCTGGAGGAGCTGCTCAGCACCGGCGAGCGCCGGGCTGGAGCGCACTACACCCCGCCTGAGGTGTCTCGCCGTGTTGCCGCGATGGCGCTGGGCGGCCCCGGTGCCGGAGCGCGCCGCGTCGTCGACATGAGCTGCGGTGGTGGGGCTCTGCTGCTGGCCGCGGGTGACGCCCTCGTCGCCGCAGGAGCCGACCCTGCGGACGTGGCCCGGGAGCTGCTGTGGGGAGCGGACATCGACCCGCTGGCGGTGGCGGTGACGGAGGCTGCCATCGCTCTGTGGTCGGGCGGCACCCGTCCCGCCGAGGGCCACCTAGTGGTGGCGGACACGCTGTCTTCAGGGCGCGACGCCTGGGCGCTGGCACCGCCGGCAGGCTTCGATGCGCTCGTGGGGAACCCTCCGTTCCAGGGTCAGCTCGACAGCATCACCGCGCGATCCCGGTCCGTGGCCACCGCTCTGAAGGCCCGCTTCGGAGGGGCGGCGACGGGCTACGTCGACACGGCTGCCCTCTTCCTCCTCGCGGCCACAGAGGTCGTTCGGCCGGGTGGTGGCCTGGCGATGGTGGTGCCCCAGTCCGTCATCGGCGCCCGTGACGCGGCGCGGGCCCGCGCCGCTGTCGACGAGCGGGCGACTCTGCGGGACATGTGGGCGCCGGACCGCCACGTCTTCGCGGCCAAGGTCCACGTGTGCGTCCTCGCCCTGCAGATGAGGGACGAGCCGGCCACCGGTTCCGCCCGCCTCGACGGAGGCGATGGGAGCTGGACCAAGGAGCTCGCTCGGTCCAAGGGAGCTCCTGTCGTGGAGCTGACGGGTGGCCAGCACATCGCAGACCTCGCCACCGCGGCGGCCGGGTTCCGCGACGAGTACTACGGCCTGGTCGGCCATGTGCGAGAGGCAGCGGAGGGAGCGGTGCCGGCGCCGCTCGTCACCAGCGGCTCGATCGGTGTCGCGACCTGCACGTGGGGTCAGCGTCCGATCCGCTTCGCGAAGCGGTCCTGGGCCCGACCCGAGGTCGATCTCCCCGCGCTGGCTGCCGCGAACCAGCGCACGAGCGCATGGGTGGAGCGTCTCCGACGGCCGAAGGTCGTGGTGGCCACGCAGACGCGCGTGCTCGAGGCGGCAGCGGACCACTCGGGCTCCTGGGTGGCCGCCACCCCCGTCGTCAGCGTCCTGCCCCACGACCCGGCCGACGTGGCGCGGCTCACGGCGGTGCTCTGCGCTCCGCCGGTGTCGGCTTGGGCGCTCGGCCGGGCCGCCGGCACCGCGATGGCCCCGGACGCGATCCGGGTGTCGACGGCTCTGGTCCTCGCCGTGCCGCTGCCCCTCGATGCGGCCGCCTGGGATGCCGCGTCCGAAGCGCTCGCCGCGGGCGACCTCTGCGCCTACGCCGAGCTCGCCACCGCCATGTACTTGCTCCCACCCGAGGAAGCGGACGCCGTCGTGCCCTGGTGGCACGCCCGCCGTCCACGCTCGGGCGGGAACGGCGTGGCAAACGCATGAGGGGGTTCGGTAGGGTGCCTTCAACATCAGGAGTGGCCCGGGAGACCGGGTCCGGCAACCTGGGACGGACACCCAAGGTGCTCTCTCGCATTCGTGCGGGGATGTGGTCCCGGCGACGGGGCAACGAACTGTCCGGGTCTCACCCGGCCGAGGGTGTCCGCTCCCGCTGACGCAGGAGGTCGACGTGGCCGCAGGGCCGGTGGGCGAGGAGACGGGTGCACCGCACCACGACGTGACGGGCCTCCGGCGCGTGCACGCGTCGCTCCTGCCCGCCTCCGGCGCCTGGCGCCCCGGCGCCGAGCTCGGCAACCGGCACCTCCTCTCGCTTGGCGACCGGCCCTTCGCGCTCGAGGGCGGCGGCGTGATGCCGGAGATCACCCTGGCCTACGAGACGTGGGGAGAGCTCGCGCCCGATGCGTCCAATGCGATCCTGCTGTGCCACGCCCTCACCGGCGACAGCCACGCCGCCGGCCCGCTCGCGCCTGGCCACCCCACCCCTGGCTGGTGGGACGCCATCGTCGGGCCGGGCAAGGCGATCGACACCGACCGCTGGTTCGTCGTGTGCGTGAACGTGCTCGGTGGCTGTCAGGGCAGCACCGGTCCGGCCAGCGACCACCCAGACGACGGCAAGCCGTGGGGGAGCCGGTTCCCGGTCGTCACCGTGCGGGACTGGGTGCGCACCCAGGTCAAGGTGGCCGACCACCTCGGCATCGAGCGGTGGCACAGCGTGATCGGCGGATCGATGGGCGGCATGCAGGCCCTCGAGTGGGCGCTGATGTACCCGCACCGGGTGGGCTCGATCGTGCCGATCGCCACGGCGCTGGCCGCCAGCGCGCAGCAGATCGCGTGGTGGTCGACCGGGCGTCGCATCATCCGGATGGATCCCCGCTGGCGCAGCGGCGACTACTACGACGTCGACGACGGCGAGGGCCCCCACGAGTCGCTCGCCATCGCCCGTATGGTCAGCCAGATCACCTTCCGCAGCGACGACGTGTTCACCCGGCGCTTCGGCCGTGAGGTGGTGGAGCCGATCGAGGGCTTCTCCATGTGGCAGCGCTTCGAGGTGGAGCGCTACCTCGAGTACCACGGCGACAAGCTCGTCCGCCGCTTCGACGCCAACTCGTACCTGCTGCTCACGAAGGCGATGGACCTCCACGACGTGAGCCGCGGCCGCGGCGACCTCGCCACCGCCATGGCCCGCCTGCAGGCGCCGGTCCTGGCGATCGGCGTGGCCAGCGACATCCTCTACCCGCTCTACCAGAGCGCCGAGATCGTCGAGGCCAGCCTCGCGGCCGGCGTCGCCTCTCGCCTGGTGGAGCTCTCGGGGCCCCACGGCCACGACGCGTTCCTCATTGAGCACGACCAGGTCGGTGCGCCGCTGCGCGCCTTCCTCGACGAGGTGGAGCCCTCCGCATGACCGACGCCCCCCGTCCGCACCAGGAGACGACGGCGGTCACCGCCGGGCGTCAGGCCAGCGCCGACTCGCTCGCGCCCGTCCTGTTCCCGTCGACGACCTACACGGTCGACACCATCGCCGAGCACGCCGCCATGGTGTCCACGGCTCGACCCTCGAAGCTCTACGCCCGCTTCGGGAGCCCCACGGTGCGCGAGCTGGAAGACGTCGTGGCCGAGCTCGAGGGAGCTGAAGCTGCGCTGGCGGCGGCTTCGGGCATGGCCAGCGTCACCGCGGCGCTGCTCGGCATCTGCTCGTCGGGCGACCACATCGTCGCCACCCGCCAGATCTTCTCGGTCACCTACGGGCTGCTGGCCATGCACCTGCCCCGCTTCGGCATCGACGTCACCCTCGTCGACGGCACCGACGCGGCGGCGATCGCCGAGGCGGTCGTCCCCGGCCGCACCCAGGTCATCCTCGTCGAGACCCCCGCGAACCCCGCGCTCTCGCTGGTCGACCTCGACGCCCTCGCCGCCATCCCCGGGCCGATCAAGATCGTCGACTCGACCTTCGCGGGGCCCACCGTGCAGCGGCCGCTGGAGCACGGCGTCGACCTCGTGCTGCACTCCGCCACCAAGGGCATCGCCGGGCACAACGACGCTCTGCTCGGAGTCATCGCCGGCAACGCCGACCTCATCGACCCGATCTGGGCCTGGCAGTCCGCCATGGGCGCCACGGCGTCCCCGTTCGACGCCTGGAACGGCATCCGGGGCGTCCGCACGCTGCCGGCGCGCGTCCGCCAGCAGTCGGAGAGCGCGATGCAGCTGGCCACCTTCCTCGAGGCGCACCCGGCGATCGAGTCGGTGTCCTACCCCCACCTGCCCAGCCACCCCCAGCACGACCTGGCCAAGCGCCAGATGTCGAGCGGCGGGTCGATGCTGGCCTTCGAGGTGCGTGGCGGCTCACCGGCCGTCACGGCGTTCGCCGAGAGCTGCCGGGTGGCCCGCATCGCGCTCTCGCTGGGCGGCCCCGAGACGCTGATCACCCACCCCGCCACGATCGCGTCTCGCTACACGCCCTCCGAGCGAGCGGAGCTGGGGATCACCGACGGCCTGGTGCGCCTCTCCGTCGGGCTCGAGCACGCCGACGACCTCCAGGCCGACCTCGCCCAGGCGCTGGAGCCCCTCGACCTCAGCTGAGCGCGCCATGCCCGAGATGATCGAGGTGGAGCTCTACCGGCAGGTGGCGGAGCTAGCGGTCGGTCACGTCGTGGAGGCCGTTGACGCGCCTGACCCCTGGTACCTCAAGCGCGGCACCACCGCCGAGGAGCTGGCGGCCGCGCTGGTCGGGGCCACGATCACCGGCACCCGCCGCATCGGCAAGCTGCTCCTGCTCGACACCGACGCCCATGTCCTGGGTCTGCGCTTCGGGATGACGGGCCGGCTGGTCGTCGGTGGCCAGGCGCCGATCGAGCGCCTCGAGTACTCGAGCGCGCGAAGCGACCCGGCGTGGATCCGCTTCACGTTGGCCTTCGAGGACGGCATGGGCGACCTGCAGATGGTCGACCCGCGCCGGCTCGGTGGCGTGGAGCTCGATCCCGACGAGTCCCGGCTCGGCATCGACGCGCTGTCCATCGCACCGGCCCAGCTGCGCGACGCGCTCGCCGGCAGCACCGCTCCGCTCAAGGCCCGGCTGCTCGATCAAGCCCACGTCGCCGGCATCGGCAACCTGATCGTCGACGAGGTGCTCTGGCGGGCTGGGCTCGACCCCGCCCGCCCGGCGCGGTCGCTCGATGCGAACGAGCTGAGGCGGCTCCACCGCCACCTGCGGTCGGGCGTCGTCGAGCTGACCCGGCGCGGCGGCAGCCACCTCGGTGACCTCCACGAGGCCCGGCAGCGCGGCGCCGTGTGCCCGCGAGATGGCGCGCCCCTGCTGCGCCGCACCATCGGTGGGCGCACCACGTACTCGTGCCCGGTCCACCAGCGCTGAGCACGCCGGTCCAGGGGCAGGGGGTGGCTGGGTTGGCGCGTTGTCGGCCGGTAACCTCACGACCTCACGGATGCAGGGAGTGGCGGTGACCGCAGGAAGTGCACGACGACGACGCACGCTCGCGCTCGTCGTGTCCCTGCTGGTGGCTCTCGTGCCGCTGCTGATCGGCGGGGCATCGCCCGCAGCCAGCCAGGGCGTCGAGTGCACCCTCAACCCCGACGCGCCGGAGTGCCAGAGCACCGACGGTGACGAGGATCCCCCCAGCAGCTCGTCGGAGACGACGCTGGCCGAGGAGCCGGCGACCACGGCCACCACCGAGAGCACCGAGGTCACCGACCAGCCAGACGTCGAGGACGACGGCGGCCAGGAGGTGGTCGACGACGAGCAGCAGGCCGACGCCCCGGTCGGTGGCGACGAGGACGACGAGGAGATCGTCACCACCACCGAGGCGCTGACGGTCAGCACGACCTCCGACCTGCTGGTGGCAGGTGACGGCACCGAGGGCGCCGAGTCCACGACGACGAGCACCACGGTGGTCGCCACGAGCGTCGACGACTCCGGTACCAGCGACGGCACCCTCATAGCGCTGGTCATCGCCGGCCTGGTGGCGCTGGCCCTCGCGGTCGCCTTCCTCACATGGCGGTACTGGGCCGCCACCCGCCCACCTCGCCAGCCGGCCACCCGCGCGCCCTCCTGAAGGCTCGGCCGGCAGACGGCGTTGGGTAGGGTCGGGCCATGGCCCAGCCACTCGACGTCGACGCCATGATCGGCCGCTTCCGCGATCGCGCCGCGGCCGTCCGCAACCGCCCGCTGCCGCCCGTCGCCGGCGAGGAGCGCAGCCGCTTCATCGAGCAGGCGCAGGTCGACTTCCAGGACTTCGCCATCATCGGCGACGCCACAGCGGAGCTGGTCGACGGAATCCTCACGCTGCGCGTCGACCTCCGTCCCGAAGACCAGAAGGGCTGAGCACGCGGTGGACGGTCGCTACGAGGCGGCCGTCGCCGCGATCGATGCCGCCAACGCCGACGACCCCGAGACCATCGTGGTCGACGGGGTCCGGCGCCCGAAGGAGCTGGCCCACGCCGACCTGATGGTGGCCTGGGTCCAGAGGCTCGATCCCACCGCCGACGAGGCCCAGCTCCTCGCCGCGCGCGCCTCGCACCTGCGTCGCTGGTCGATCGCCCGCACGAGCTATCCCGAGGGCCGCGCCGGGTACCTGCGCTGGCGCAGCGACCTGCGCAAGCAGCACGCCGCGGAGGTGACCGAGATCCTCACGACCGCGGGCTACGAGAGCGCCACCGCCGAGCG
This sequence comes from Acidimicrobiales bacterium, assembly GCA_036570385.1. Classification (GTDB taxonomy): domain Bacteria; phylum Actinomycetota; class Acidimicrobiia; order Acidimicrobiales; family VFJN01; genus VFJN01. The sequence goes on from DATCYI010000414.1 coordinate 16,469, forward strand.
GGTGTCGGCCATCGTCGGCAAGGTCGGGCTCGGCTCGGATCCCGCCGTGCAGGTGCACGAGGACGCGCTGTGCCTCGTGTTCCTCCAGACCCAGCTCGCGCCGACAGCGCAGCGCCTGGGCGCCGACAAGGCCGTGAGCGTCCTGGCCAAGACCGCGGCGAAGATGAGCCCGGCCGCGCTGGCCCTGGTGGCCGAGCTCGACCTCTCAGATGCGGAGCAGGCGCTGCTCCGCAGAGCCCTCGGTAGTCCCTAGGTGGCGACGGCGCCTGACCGGTTGATGGCGGTGTCGTCGGTGCCGAGGTACGACTCGATCACCGCCGGGTGCTCGAGCACCTCCTCCGGGGGCCCCTGGGCGATGATGCCCCCCAGCTCCAGGGCGATCATCTCGTCGCAGATGCTGCGCAGCAGGGGCATGTCGTGCTCGATGACGACGACCGAGCAGCCGGTGCGCTCCACGATGCGCAGCAGGAGCGGGCCGAGGGCCTCCGTCTCCTTCTGAGCCACGCCGCCGGAGGGCTCGTCGAGCATGAGCACCTTTGGGTCCTGGGCGAGGATGCACGCGAGGTCGACGATGCGCCGGCTGCCGGTGGACAGCTCGCCGGTGAGCTTCTGCCGGAAGGCCTCCAGGCCCATCAGGTCGATGAGCTCGTCGACCTTGGCCGCCACCGCCAGCTCGCTCTCGTACGACGCGGGGAGCTGCAGGGCGGCAGCCACGAGGTCCTTCGAGGCGAGGTGGCGCTCGCAGGCGACGGCGATCGTCTCGGCCACGGTGAGGCTCGGGTAGAGGAGCGCGTCCTGGAAGGAGCGGCCCAGGCCGCCACGAGCCTTCTCGTGCGGCGCCCAGTCGGTGATGTCGTGGCCCCGCAGGCTCACCCGGCCGGCGTCGATCTCGAGGAAGCCAGAGATGCAGTCCATGAGGGTGGTCTTGCCGGCGCCGTTGTGCCCGATGAGACCGAGCACCTGGCCCTGGCGCAGCTCGAAGGACACGTCGTTCACGGCGGTGATGCCGCCGAAGCGCTTGACCACCCCGTCGCAGGCCAGCACCACCGGCGCGTCCTCCGGGATCGGCGCCCGTGCAGCAGGGGCCTCGACGGTCGTCGAACGCTTGCCGGCGCCGTTCGCCGAGGGGTCGGGCTCGGCGGGGGCCCCGGCGGATGCGCCGGCGATGAACACCGAGCGCAGGATGTCGGGCCGCTCGAGCAGCTCAGCGGTGGGGCCGGTGAAGCGCACCTCGCCCTTCTCCATGAACACGGCCCGCTCGGCGAGGTTGAGCGCGATGTTCACCGACTGCTCGACGATGACGATGGTGGTGCCGCGGCGGTGGATCTCCTGCACCACCTCGAGGAGCTGGCCCACGATCGTCGGCGCCAGACCGAGCGACAGCTCGTCGATCATGAGCAGCTCGGGCCGGGTCATCAGCGCCCCGCCGAGCGCGAGCATCTGCTGCTCGCCACCGGAGAGGTCGCCCGCCATCTGGCCGGCGCGCTCGCGAAGGATCGGGAACAGCTCGGTGACCTCGCGCCGGGCTGCTTCGACCCGCTCGGCGTCCTTGCGGATGAGCCAGGCGGCCAGGCGCAGGTTCTCGTCGACGGTGAGGGTCGGGAACACGCCCTTGCCGCCGGGCATCAGCGAGATGCCCCGGTGGGTGGTGACGTCGGCGCTGAGGTTGGTGACGTCCTCGCCGTTGAAGGTGACGGTGCCTCGCTTGGGGCGCACCAGGCCGCACACGCCCTTGAGCAGGGTGGACTTGCCGGCGCCGTTGGTGCCGAGCAGGGCGACGATCTCTCCGGGGGCGACGTCGAAGTCGACCCCGAAGAGGATCTGGACCGGGCCGTAGGCCATGTCGAGTCCGCGGCACGACAGCAGGGGCTCGCCCGCCGGCAGGTCGAGGGGGTCGGGCGCTATCGGCAGCTCGACGGTGGGGTCGGGGATGTGCACATCGGCCGAGTCGGAGAGGTCGATGGTGCGGTGACCGTTCGTCGGGGCGACGGTGGCGGTGTCGTCCGCGGCGGGGGCGGCCCGCAGGCGACCGTTGGAGGACGGGCTCATCGTGCGGCTCCTACCGGCTCTCGCTCGGAGTCGTCGGGATCGGGCTTCGGAGGCTCGGCGGTGGTCCGCTCGGCGCCGCCACCGAGGGCTGCGGTGAGCAGGCCCTCGTCCTCGCGGCCGGCACCGTCGCGCTTGTCGGCGACCAGGCTCGGTACGAGGATCCCGCGGCGCTCGGCGACCCAGCGCAGGTAGCGGTCGCGGGTGTTGTAGACGACCTGGCCCAGCCCGCCGGGCAGGACCAGCAGCACGAGCAAGAGCATGCCGCCGGTGAGCAGGGGACGGATGTTGCCGAGCAGTGGCACGTCGCCGAGGAACGTGAGCGTCTCGATGAAGCGGAAGAGCAGCACGCCCATGATCGCCCCGGAGATCGATCCGAGCCCACCGATGACCGCCGTGGCGAACACGGCCAGGGAGTCGGATGGGGGATAGGTGCCGGGGTTGAGCGACGACACGATCGTGACGTGCAGCCCGCCGGCGATGCCGGAGATGACGCCGGCGACCAGGAAGGCCGACAGCTTCACGTTGGTGGTGGGCACCGCGGCCGCGTCGGCGGCGCGCTGGTTGTCGCGCGTGGCGATCATCACCCGCCCGGCCCTCGCCTTGCGCAGACCGAGCGCAGCGAGGATCGCCAGACCGAGGAAGGCCAGGCACGTGAGGTACATCGTGCGACCATCGGTCAGGTCGAAGCGCTCCAGCAGCATCGGGCGGCCGACCTGGGTGGGGATGAGGTCGGGGAAGTTGTTGAAGTTCAGGACGTACTGGTCGAGGGCGACCGCCAGCGCCAGCGTGGTGACGGCCAGGAACAGGCCCTTGATCCGCAGCGCCGGGAGCCCGACGACGAGCGAGACCACAGCCCCGGCTGCGCCGGACACGACCAGCACGAAGAAGAAGTCGAGGTTGTAGCGCTGGATCAGGTTGCCGCCAGCGAGCGCACCGATGCCCACGATGGCGAACTGCCCGAGGCTGATGTGGCCACCCCAGCCCGTGAGGATCACCAGCGCCACTGCGGCGAGCGCCCAGATGAGCGCCACCGACGCCAGATAGAGGTTCGAAGGCGACCAGGTGGCCGGCACGAAGATGAACGCCAGGGCGACGACGAGGAGCACGGCGCGCCGCGCCCACGCCACCTCTGGGAGAGATCTCAGCTCGATCGGCGTCGGCTTCAGGATGCCGAGCGAGGACCAGGCGGATCCAGCGCTCTCCTGACCTCGTGACAGCTTGCCCGACTGCAGGAGCAGGGCCGCCAGGATGACCACGAGGAAGGCGAGGTACCTGAACGTCGGAGTGTTCGGCATGTTCCAGTCGATGACCGCCTCCATGATCCCGAGGCCCACTCCTGCGAAGAACGCTGTGGGCAGGGAGTCCATGCGGGCGACGACGGCAGCGGCCAGTGCGGGGAGCAGCAGGAGGGGCCCGGCCGAGGCCAGGCCGGGGGTGACACCAGAGAACGGCGCCTTGAGCACGAACGTGAGGGCCGCGAGCGCACCTGCGACCATCCACACGATGGTGGAGAGCCGGCGGATGGGGATGCCGAGCAGCAGGGCTCGGTCTTCGTTCTCGGATGCGGCCCGCACGGCGACGCCGACGTCGGTGCGCAGCAGGAACCACGCGAGGCCGGCGAGCACCGGCGGGATCACCATCATGATGAGGATCTCGTCGCCGAAGAGCCTCTTCACGCCGAGGTCGATCGACCAGCTGATCGGGATCTCGAAGCCGCCGGTGAGGGAGATGAAGCCGAGCGCCCGCGTGGCGATGGCCGCCTCGATCACGCTGAGGACTTGGGCGATGCCGATGCTCGCCACCGTGAGGATCAAGCGCGACGTGTGGCGGAAGCGGCGCACGATCAGCTCGACGACCGCACCGGTGACGACGCCGATGGCGACACCGATCGGCAGGGCCACGAAGAACGGGACGTCCTTCTCGAGGTGCAGGCCGATGGCCGTGACACCAGCGAGGCTGCCCATCGACGCGTAGGCGAAGTTGATGAACCGGCTGGTCTTGTAGATGAGGATCAGGCCCATCGCCAGCAGTGCGGTGACGGTGCCCACGATGATGCCGGCGACCACGATGCCGAAGGGCGCCTTGTCGTCGAGGAAGGGGCCGAGGCCCGGCACGTTGTAGGCGGCCAGCACGGCGAGGGCCACACCGAAGGTGGTGATGGCTCCACGGGCCTGGCGGGAGAGCCCGCGCCAGCCGCTGGGACTGACCGAGACGGTCTGCTCGCTCATCGCAAGCCCACCTCGGCGGGACGGCTAGGCGGCCCCTCCGGGATCTGGCCCCGCTGGAAGCGAGCGCCCTCGTTGGCCCCGATGTAGGCGCCGGCCTGGCCGTTGTAGGTGGAGATCGCCCCGGCGTCCCAGTAGATCTCCCGCACGTCGTTGGCCGCCGTGCGATCGCCCGGGCCGAACTTCCAGAGCCCGAAGGGCCCCGACTTCGGTGGGTAGGCGAACATCCCGGCCTCGAAGGTCTGCGGGTTCAGGTCGGGACCGGCCATCTGCAGCCCGATCGAGAGCATGTACATCTGGTAGTAGATGAGGTCGACTGAGAAGGCCGGCTCGTCGTCCCGCACCGACTTGTAGGCGGCGTAGGCGATGGTCTGGGTGGGGGGCACGAAGCCGTCGAGCGGGCTCACGCCGAAGGCGTGGCTCGCGAACTCGGGCTTCCAGAGCTGACCCACGATGTCGGCGTCGGTCAGAGCGGTGCCGGTGATGATGAACTCCGGGAAGTAGCTCTCCCGGTTGGCCACTCCTGAGAGGAACACCGGCAGGATCGGGTCGCAGCCGCAGATGATCGTGGTGATCCCACGGTCCTTGAAGTCGGCGATGATGCGCGTCGCCTGGTCGGACATGGTGCCGAGGTCGAGCACGTAGGCCCGGCGGTACGGCGGCTGGTTGCCCGACTCCTCGATCACCGCGAAGGCGTTGTCGACCGATTCCTGGTACCAGGAGTTCTCAGGAGCGAGAGCGCCGAAGACCCGCGGCTTGCCCTTGAGGTTGCCGCCGGCGTGCTCCGCGTTGCCGCCGTAGAGCTTCTTGACCGCGTACTCGGCGGCGAACTCGGAAACGATCGAGCCGTCGGTGGCGAGGCTCCAGGCGAAGGGCGCCCGCTGCTCGTGCCAGGTGCGAGACAGGTAGGGGGTGCCGAAGCCGATCACGCCGCGCTCGGCGAGCGCGCCGGCGTAGGGCTCGCTGGTGGCCGATAGGTCGGCGAAGGCGCCGATCTCCTCGGACACCTGGATGGCGTCGGCGACCGCCTGCTCACGGCCCTTGCCGAGGAGCTCGTTCACGTTGGAGCCGCGGCCGTCGTAGAAGACGATCTCGATCTTGCGGCCGTAGAGCTGGAAGCGCTCGTTGAAGTAGTCGGCCAGCGCCGACACGGTGTTGGTGACCGCCTGCGGGGAGTCGGACAGGCTGGCACCGGCGAGCTGGGCGAGCGTCTGCTGGAAGCCCTTCTCGTTGAGCACCCGGTAGGCGACCTTGATGGTGGTGTCGGTGACGCCCTTGTGGGTGGCGCCGCCGTTGCTGCCGGAGAAGGTGAGGCAGGGAGGCGAGTAGGGATCGCCCGGCACCTGCTCCTGGCGGTCGGGGCAGCCCGAGCTGTCAGCCGGTCCGGCTGCTTGGCCTTCGCCGCCGGCGGCTCCGCCGGCCGCGTC
>DATCYI010000415.1:0-11134 GCA_036570385.1 Acidimicrobiales bacterium
CGGGTGGATCCTGAAGGAATCTTCTCCAACCAGTACCTGGAGCGCGTGCTCGGTACTTGACCACAGAGAGTGGTCGGTCGACCGCTCATTGTGTAGTTACCCGGAGTTGCCCCCCCTTTAATACCACTCTGTGTGGTGGCTTCTTTACCGTGAGTCATTTGACCTATTGAACGCACTCCGTGGTCAATCGAACGCCTACAGTAAAACCCTCTGACCAGGGGTTTTGTCCCCTTGCCAGACTCGGGGCGTCGCCGTATGGTCACTGTCAGTGAGTCGCTCAGGCGGGCAAATACCAGGCTCCGAACACTCGGAACCTCACGCAGAGCGGTCAAAGGTCAAAGCACTTCAATAATCAACTTTTCTGCGGAGGAAAGACCATGAACAGCAACTTCGGAATCGAGTGGGGCGGGCGTGGCATCGAGTGGGGCGGCCGTGGCAACACGCTTCGCGGCAACACCCTTCGGGGCAACACGCTGCGCGGGAACACTCTTCGGGGCAACACGCTGCGCGGCAACACGCTTCGCTAGCGATCAAGCTCTAGGAACCGAGAGCCCCCGGCATTGCCGGGGGCTCTCGTTCGTTTTGGCGCTCTTGACCAGCCGGCTCGCTACGGGGTTCGCTTTAGGGGTCATGGACGGCATGAGAGGGCGGCGCAGGTGAGCGCCATCAAGGAGATCGGAGTCCAGCGCTTTGCCCGCCTGGGCGCTCTCTCCCTCGCGCTCGGCCTTCTCGCCGCGACGATCTATGCCGTTTGGTTGGGTGACTATGGGGTCCTAGAGGGTCACCCATTCCTGCTGACTTGGTGGGTCGTCGCCCTTCTGTTTGCTTTGGGCGAATTGCTCGAAGTACCGATTGAGTCGCGGGGCGAGGCGCACTCGGTCACGTTCACCGAGATCGCGTACGTACTCGGTCTCGCCACGGCGGCGCCGGGTGACCTAATGATCGGACGCGTCCTTGGCGGCGCAATCGTGCTGGTCATCGTGCGTCGCCAGTCGCTGCCCAAGCTGATGACGAACCTGTCAATGTTTGCGGCTGAGGCGGCGGTGACATGCCTTGTCTTCCGGAGCCTCGTCGGCGACGCGAGCCCGACAGAAGTCCGAGCCTGGCTGGCATTCACCCTCGCCATGCTCTCGTCGCACGTGCTTGGTGTGATCGTCGTGTCTGCCGGGATCACGATCCTCAGCGGATGGGCAGGCTCACGGATGCTTCGTCAGGTCGCCATCTTCGGCGCCATCGTGAACCTGGCGAACACCAGCGTCGGCCTCGCGATCATCGCGAGCCTGTGGGAGCGGTCGACGATCGGTCTTCTGCTGCTCGTGCTCGTCTTCGTCGTGTACCTCTTGTACCGGGCTTATGCCCGCCTGACGGAGCAGCACAAGAACCTGGAGACGTTGCACGACTTCACCAGGGCGCTGGGTGGGTCGTTGGAGATCCATGAGCTGGAGCAGGCTGTGGTGCAGGGGGCACGGACGATCCTGCGAGGGGAGCAGGGAGCGCTGCTGCTGCCGCCGATCCGGGAGGGGGAGTCGGCGAGCCGGCTGCTCAGCACGGGTGACGAGCTGCTCCGCACGAGCGTGCTCCCGAGCGAGCTGGCGGCGGACCTGCGCATCCTGCTGCCCGAGGGGTCGTCTCGGCTCTACGTGCCGGGCGAGCCCCTGCCGGGCTGGCTGGCCGAGATCGGTGTGAAGGACGCGGCGATCGTGCCCCTGTCCCGCGACGGGGTCGTCGCCGGCGCCATGGTCATCGCCAACCGGCTCACCGAGGTCAGCTCCTTCGTCGACGAGGACCTGCGGGTCATCGAGACCCTCGCCAGCCACGCCAGCGTCGCCCTTCAGAACGGCCGCCTCGTCGCCCACCTCCAGTACGAGGCGCAGGAGAAGGCGTACCAGGCGCTGCACGACGAGGTCACCGGCCTCCCGAACCGCACGGCGCTCCGCGAGCTGCTCACCCAGGAGCTCGCCGCGGCGAAGCGCTCGGAGCTGGGCGTCGGGCTCGTGTTCGTCGACCTCGACACGTTCAAGGAGGTCAACGACACCCTCGGCACAACCACCAGCGACCGGCTCCTCGTCGAGGTCCGCGACCGCATCCAGGCCCTCCTGCCCGACACCGCGTCCCTGGCCCGCTTCACCGGCGACCAGTTCGCCGTGCTGATGACCCACATCGTCGACGAGGACGAGGTGCTCGGTCTGGCCGACTCCATCCACGACGAGTTCGACTCGCCGTTCACCGCCGACTCGGTGTCGCTGCAGCTCGGCGCCAGCATCGGCGTCGCCATGTACCCGGACCACGCGTCCACCCCGGACCTGCTCATCCAGCGCGCCGACGCCGCCACGTACACGGCCCGCCTGGCCGGGTCCGGCATCGAGCTCTACGCCGCCGACACCGACCCCTACGCGCCACGCCGGCTCGCCCTCGCCGCCGACCTGCGCGAGGCGCTCGAGAACGGCGAGGTCGACGTCTACCTGCAGCCCAAGGTCGCTCTCGTCGACGGCTTCGTGGTGGGTGCCGAGGCGCTCGTGCGGTGGACCCACCCGCGGCTCGGCCCGCTGACACCCGACCAGTTCATCCCCGCCGCTGAGCACACCGGCGTGATCCGGCACCTGACGCTCTACGTCGTTCGCAAGGCGCTCGAGCAGTGCCGTCGCTGGCGCGACGCCGGCCACGACCTGACGATCTCCGTGAACCTCTCGGCGCGGAACCTCTTCGATCAGCACCTGGTGGCCGACATCGGGATCGCCATCGAGGCAGCCGGAGTGCCGGCCCGGGCGCTCACGCTCGAGCTCACGGAGTCGACGGTCATGAGCGAGTCGCACCGGTCGATGGCGGTGCTGGAGGGTCTGCACGGTCTCGGCGTGGGGCTCTCGGTCGACGACTTCGGCACCGGCTACTCGTCGATCTCGCACCTTCGGCAGCTGCCGGTGACCGAGCTCAAGATCGACAAGTCCTTCGTGGCCACGATGACCACCAACGAGCACGACGCGGTCATCGTCCGCACGCTGATCGAGCTCGGCGCCCGGATGGGCCTGGACACGGTCGCCGAGGGCGTGGAGAGCACCGAGGCCTACGACCTGCTGCGGACCTACGGCTGCCAGCAGGGCCAGGGGTACCTGCTCAGCCGGCCACTGCCCGCCGCCCAGTTCGACGCCTGGCTGTCCCGCCAGGACGTGCGGCGGATCGATCGCGGCGAAGAGGTCGTGATGTTCCCCCGCGGCCGCCGTGCCGCCGGCGAGGAGAGCTGAGCCGAGCTCAGACGAGGGGCCAGGGGTAGCGGCGACCGGTCTCGTCGACTGGGAAGCACTCCGCCTCGACCAGAGCCCGCGCTCGCTGCAGCAGCGCGTCTCGCTCGAAGGGATCGAGGAGCTCGGCCAGCGCTTCGGGCAGCCCACGATCGACCAGCTGGGCGACGTCCACCCGCAGGGCCTCTGGGATCGGCTCGCCGCCGAACTCCCAGATCACCGTGCGCAGCTTGAACTCGTGGTGGAACATCAAGCCGTGGTCGATGCCGCGGATGCGGCCGTCGAGGCCGAGGAGGCAGTGGCCGCTCTTGCGGTCGGTGTTGTTGCCCACGAGGTCGAAGGCGCACATCGCCCGCAGCGCGGGGTGGTGCGCTTCGTCCTCCAGCAGGGTGAAGTAGTGCTGCTCGAAGTCGGCGTCGACGAACTCCTGCAGCGATCCCGTGCCCATCGGGCCGTCCCGGCGCACGGTCACCGGCACCAGGTCCCAGCCCAGGGCGCGTGACAGCTCGTAGGCCGCCACCTCTCGCTGGTCGAGGCCGGAGGGGAAGTCCCACAACGGCCGCTCGCCGCGCCGTGGCTTGTAGACGGCCCGCAGGGTGACGTCGCCGCAGTGCACGTCGCAGAGGAAGGTGCCGTTCGAGCTCCAGGGCATCCGGCCGAGCACCTCGACCTCGCCTTGCACGAGCACCTCCGAGACGGACGGCTGACCCGGGACCTCGGCCTCGTCGATCAGCGGGGACACGGGACTAGTTCATCCGGGGGCAGGGGTGGCCGTCGGGGTCGATCGGCAGGCCGCAGAAGCGGCACGGCGCCCGACCGGCGGCGACCAGCTCTCGGCTGTGGCGCACGAACGCGGCGACCTGGGCCCGGCTGAGCTGGACCTTCACCGATGCGCCGTCGTCAGCCTCGGGCTCGTCCGTGAGCTCCTCCAGCACGACCACTATGCGGTCTCCCGGCTCGTCGTAGGCGACGCCGATGGGCCCGACGGTCCACAGCTCCTGGACCGGCTCGGCCAGCGCGAGGTCGTTGGTGGCCACGCCGTACGGGGCCGGCTCCAGATCCTCGAGCAGGCCCTCGAAGTAGTCGGCGAGGGCTGCGACCTGCTGCTTCTCGCAGCGCAGCGACACGACCAGCTGCTCCTCGCGCACCTGGAGGTAGAACACCCTGGAGCCGGGCTCGCCCACCGCTCCCGCGGTGAACACCTCGGGCAGGGGCAGGTCGAACGAGCTCATGACGGGGCCAGCGTCGTGAGGTCGCCGGTCGAGTTGACCGCGAGCACGATCGGACCGTCGGCGCTGTAGAGCACGGCGGACACTGAGCACGGCGACACGACGATGCGCTGGAAGAGATCGAGGTGCGTGCCCATCGCGTGAGCGACTGCGGCCTTGATCGGATCGGCGTGCGAGACCGCGACGATGGTCTCGCCTGGATGATCCGCTCGCAGGGCGTCGAGCGCTCCGCAGATGCGGGTCTGCATCTCGGTGAAGGACTCGCCGCCGGGGAAGCGGAAGCCGCTCGGGTTGCGCTGCACGGTGCGCCACTCGGGGAGCTTGGAGAGCTTCTTCAGCTCGGCTCCGGTCCAGTCGCCGAAGTCGGCTTCGAGCAGCCCCTTGGTGGTCTTGACCCGGAGCCCCAGCGCCTTCGCGATCGGGGCTGCGGTCTCGCGGGTGCGCTCGAGCGGTGATGCGTACACGGCCGCGATCTTGCGCTTCGGGCCCTGCAGCGCGGAGATGCGCTCGGCCACCGCCTGCGCCTGGGCGAGTCCGGTCTCTGCGAGGTGCAGGCCAGGGGCGCGACCGGGCAGGACCTTGCCGGTGGTGGGGGTCTGCCCATGCCGTACGAGGAGCACGAGCGTCGGCGGGGCGGGGCGTCGGGAAGCAGCGGTTCGGGCCATCGTCGGGCGCCAACCTATCGTCGGCGCCGTGGGATCCGATCGCCGGAAGGCCCTCCGAGAGGTCACCGAGGAGGTCGTCGACTGCCGAGCCTGCCCGCGGCTGGTCGCATGGCGAGAGCAGGTGGCGAGGGAGCGGCGTGCCGCCTTCAAGGACGAGGAGTACTGGGGTCGGCCGGTGCCCGGCTTCGGGGATCCCGACGCCCGCGTGATGATCGTGGGCCTCGCGCCGGCGGCTCACGGCGCCAACCGCACGGGCCGGATGTTCACCGGCGACCGCTCGGGCGACTTCCTCTTCGCGGCGCTCCACCGCACCGGCTTCGCCAACCAGCCGACCAGCGTCGCGATCGGCGACGGCCTGGAGCTGACCGACGTGTGGGTGACCGCTCCGGTGCGCTGCGCGCCGCCGGCGAACAAGCCGACCGTGCAGGAGCGCGACACGTGCCGCCCGTACCTGGAGCGCGAGATAGCGATCATCGAGCCGCGCGTGTTCGTGACGCTCGGGGCGTTCGGCTACCAGGTGCTCTGCGGGAGCCTCGGGCTGTCCCGGCGACCGAAGTTCGGCCACGGCGTGGAGGCGGAGCTGGCCGATGGTCGCTGGATCCTCGGGAGCTACCACGTGAGCCAGCAGAACACCTTCACGGGCACGCTCACCGAGCCCATGTTCGACGCCGTGCTGCTGCGAGCACGCGAGCTCGCAGCAGCCTGAGCGCACGTCCGGAAGCGCCGCTACCGCACCGTTCGACCAGGAGAGTGGTGCCCGAACGGGTCATGCGCCAATGGCACGACCGGGCCATTCCGCTTCCGCTTGGGGCCTGTCACGCTGCATCGATGGATCCGAGCCGCCTAGCTGATCTCGACGTCTACGAGGTCACGCACCAGCCCGTGGCCACCGCCACCGGACTCGGCCAGCGATCTGCGGGCGCGCTCGACGTGCTCGAGGCCTACAACGCGACCCGGCTGCCCAACTGCACGGTCGTCGGGCTGTGGGACGCGCTCCGGCACTCCGAGCCGCAGGTCGTCATCGACCTCGACGCGGTGTCGGTCCTCGACGAGATCCGCATCATCCAGACCTGATCTTCACAAGATCTGTGGGCGCACAGGCACGCATAGCGTGCTCACGCGCCCACAGATCTTGGGTCTTCAGGCCTTGGCGCGGTTCTTGGGGAAGTCGATGGCGGTGGCGGGCCAGCGGTCGCGGCTCTTGGCGGCGAGCTTGTTCATCAGCGCGATGGCGCCGGGGTCCTCGTCACCGGGACGGGCGACGATCGAGCCGTCGGAGATCATCCGGCTGATGATCTCGCGGCCGAGGTCGGTGCGGACGATGGTGAGCGTCCAGTCGTTGTCCTTGCCGATGCCGCCGGTGGAGATGTCGGCGTGCTCGGCCGCGAAGTCGGGGCAGTGGACGCAGCCCTCACGGGTCCAGGCGTGGCACTCCTTGAGGTTGATCTCGTGGTAGCTGCCGTCGCGCATCCAGATCTGGAAGACGCCCTTGATGTTCATCTTGGTCATGTCGGCCTTGGCCAGGCCGTACTTCGTCCAGAACAGCTCCTCGAAGATCGAGTCGTCGAAGGTCTTGGAGCACAGCAGGCCGATGTTGAAGACGATCGGCTTGCCGACCTTGCCGATCTTGCGGCTCCACATGGTCGGGGGCACCGAGCTCTGGCAGCTCATGCCGACCAAAGCGAGCTTGGAGAAGCCCCGCTCGATCGCCTCGTCGAAGGCCAGCGTGTTGGCCGAGTAGGTGTAGCGAGACCCGGCAGATTCGAGCACCTCGTCCTTGGTGGCGGCCACCCCGGGGCGGGCCTTCCAGCCGTCCTCGCCGCTGCCACCCACGTAGGACGTGAGCGCGGCGTCGATGTAGCCGTGCTCGAGCGCCCAGATCAGCAGTGCTGACACGAGCCCGCCGTCCTGGCCCATCTTGTGGACCATGTCGTCGCTGGCGCGGGTGAGCAGGACGTCCTGGTAGATGCCGGCAACCTCGTCGTCGCGCCGCACGCGGGCGAAGAGGTGCTCGTCGGCCATGGGCTCCCACGCCCGAAAGCGCGGGCAGGCCCGGGTGCACGACGTGCAGCCCTTCTGGCCGTGGATGCAGTCGTCGAGGCCCAGCTCCTCCTCGAGGTGGAACGGCTTGTACGCGCCCGGCGCGTGCTCGTAGCCGATCACGTCGTGCGGACAGGCGATCACGCAGCCGGCGCAGCCCGTGCAGAGGCCGGTCGTGATGACCTCCTCGTAGAGCTCCTTCCACTGCGCCTGCCAGCGCTCCTTGTTGCCCGCCGACAGCGCGTACGGGGCCCCCTCGACGCTCTCCGTCACAGCCATGACCCGACTGTAGACACGCCCGCCCCAGACCTCGAACTTGTGACCGCAGGGCGGCCTGAGCCGGCGCCACGACCAAAGGCTCGCGACTCGACCACCTGCCGGGTTGTCGGTCAACATGCGGGGATGGATCTGAGCTACCCGCCCGAGGCCGAAGAGTTCCGCGTGGAGATCCGCGCCTGGCTCGAGGAGAACCTGCCCGACGGCTGGTTCGACGAGGGCTTCGAGATGACGCCTGAGGAGCGGGCCGCGTTCAACGAGGAGTGGCCGAGCAAGCTCTACGGCGGCGGCTGGATCTGCGCCACGTGGCCGAAGGAGTACGGCGGCAAGGGCCTGACCACGATGCAGGGCGTCGTGCTCTCCGAGGAGTTCGCCCGGGCCAAGGCCCCTCTGCGAGCCGACTTCTTCGGCGACACCCTCGTCGGCCCCACGATCCTCCAGTGGGGCACCGAGGAGCAGAAGAAGGAGTACCTGCCCGGGATCATGAACGGCTCGATCCGCTGGTGCCAGGGCTTCAGCGAGCCCGACTCCGGTTCCGACCTCGCCTCGCTCAAGACCTCGGCGGTGCTCGACGGCGACGAGTGGGTCATCAACGGCCAGAAGATCTGGACGACCCAGGCCCAGTTCGCCGACTACTGCTTCCTGCTGGCCCGCACCGACCCGACGGTCGTGAAGCAGGCCGGCATCTCCTACCTCCTCGTGCCGATGGACCAGCCCGGCATCGAGGTCCGTCCGATCGTGCAGCCCGACGGCACGGCCGAGTTCAACGAGGTGTTCTTCTCCGACGCCCGCTGCCCCGAGGCCAACGTCGTCGGTGGGCTGAACAACGGTTGGGCCGTCGCCAACACGACCCTCGGCTTCGAGCGTGGCATGTCGGCCACCACCGGCTACCGGCGCTTCGCCGAGGAGCTGCACATGATGATCGAGGCAGCGCGCGAGCACGGCCTGGCCGACGATCCGATCATCCGCCAGCGCCTCGCCGAGTACCACTCGAAGATCCAGATCATCCGCATCAACGGCCTCCGCAGCCTCACCCAGTCGGTCACCGGCAAGAAGGACCCGGGCGTCGCGGTGCTGGGGGCCACGAACAAGCTCTGGTGGTCGGAGATGCACAAGGCAGCCATGGAGCTCGCCGTCGACATCTACGGACCCGAAGCGATGCTGCGCACGACCGGACCCGAGTCGTGGCCGGCCACCACCCGCACGCCGAGCTCGCCCGTGGGCTACACGATGACGCCGATGCTGTCCGCGTTCTTCTTCAGCCGGTCGGAGACCATCTGGGGCGGAGCGTCCCAGATCCAGCGCAACATCGTCGGCGAGCGCGTGCTGGGGCTGCCGAAAGAGCCGAAGGTCCCATCGAAGTAGGGCCTTAGCCGGGGGCGGGGGGCTCCCGGGATCCGTAGCGTCACGTCAACAGCCCACCCACGTCCAATGGAGGACGCGTGTCAGAAATCCCCCCCGCAGGTGCCGCCGCCAAGGGCGACTCGTCCACCTGGCCGCTCATCTTCGGCACCCTCGCCGCGCTAGCACTGACCTTCGGGTTGGCGGTGACCGCTGTGGTGTCGACCAACCGTGAAGACAGCGGCGGCGGGGGCCTGGGCACCTCAGCGTCGGCCACGCCGACCTCGGCCACCGTGACCATGACCGAGTTCGCGCTCGACCCCTCGACCGCGACGGTCGCGCAAGGCGGTTCGATCGAGGCGGTCAACGGCGGCAACGTCGCCCACAACCTGGCCGTCACCGACACCGACCTGAAGACGCCGGACATCAACGGCGGCGAGTCCGCTTCGCTCGACATCTCCTCTCTCGCCCCGGGCTCCTACGAGATCCTCTGCCTCATCGCCGGCCACGCCGACGCAGGCATGAAGGGCACCCTCGAGGTCGTCACCGGTGCCGGTGGGGTGGCGGCGCCCGCCGAGGGTGGGGACGACGCGGCCGCTGACCACAGCGGCCACGACGCCATGGACTACCAGAAGATGACCGACGACATGTTGGCGACCATGACCGCGTTCCCGGCCGAGACCGAGGGCAAGGGCAACGCCGTGCTGGAGCCCACCGAGGTGCGGGCCGACGGCACCAAGGTGTTCGACCTCACCATGGAGCTCGGCGACTGGGAGGTCGAGCCCGGCAAGGTCGTCGAGGCCTGGACGTTCAACGGCATCGTGCCGGCGCCGCTCATCGACGTCGAGGTCAACGACAAGGTGGAGGTGCGGGTGCAGAACGACCTTCCCATCGCCACCGATGTGCACTGGCACGGCCTGAAGAACGACAACGCCAACGACGGCGTCGCCCCGTACACCCAGGACCTCATCGAGCCCGGGGAGTCGTTCACCTACAAGGTGGCGACCGTGCGCCCCGGCGTGTCGATGTACCACCCGCACGCCCACGGCCACATGCTGCTCCCGAACGGCATGTTCGGTGGCGTGCTGGTGGGCGACATGCCGCTGCCCACCGGGCAGACGATCGGTTGGGAGAACGTGCCGGCGGCGGTCAACGTCACCCAGGAGATCCCGATGGTGCTGAACGACTCCGGCGTCATCGGCTACTCGCTCAACGGCAAGAGCTTCCCGGCGACCGAGCCCTACACCGGCAAGGTCGGCGACTGGGTGGTGATCCACTACTTCAACGAGGGCAACCAGATCCACCCGATGCACCTGCACCAGTTCGATCAGATCGTGATCGCCAAGGACGGGTCGCCCCTCAACTCGCCGTACGCAGTCGACACGCTGAACGTCGCTCCTGGCGAGCGCTACACGGTGCTGGTCGAGCTCGACAAGCCCGGCACCTGGGTGTGGCACTGCCACATCCTCCCCCACGTCGAGCGTGACACCGGCATGTTCGGCATGGTCACCGCCTTCATCGTCGAGTAGCAGATCCCGCCGACGGCCCCTGCCAGGCCCGTCAGCGACGACGAGGCCCCGGTCCGCTCCCCCGGACCGGGGCCCGTCCGCGTCCCGGGCCAGGTTCCAGCGGTCAGCGCAGGGGAGCGGACGTGGGGCCGTCGGCGCCGCCCCACCACAGAGCGTCTCGGTGGCCGCCTGGGCCGTACCAGGCGACGTCGTCGGCGCCGTCGCCATCGAAGTCCCCGACGAGGGGAAGGTGCTGGCCGTCGAGCTGGAGGGGACTGGACGTGTGCGAGGGCGGCGTGCCGTCCCAGCGCACGTCAGGCGCCGAGCCCGGGCCGTACCAGATGATCTCGTCGCCGGCGGCGCCGTCGAGGTCGGCAGCGACCGGCAGGTAGGCGCCGGACGCGCTGGTGGCGTCGGTGGTGAACACCCCGCGCTCGCCGCGCCGACCGAACCAGAGCGGGTCGGGGGCGGAGCCGCGGGCGTACCAGACGATGTCGTCGGCGCCGTCGCCGTCGAGGTCGCCGACTGCTGGTGCGTAGCTGTCTCGAACGAAGACGGTGCGGCTGTCGACCTGTCCGCGGCGTGGGCCGCCGTACCAGATGACGTCGAGCGCCTCGCCCGGCGCGTGCCACAGCACGTCGTCAGCGCTGTCGCCGTCGAGGTCGCCGACCACCGGGTGGAAGCCCTCGCCGTCGACAACCACCGGCACCGAGGAGAGGGTCGGACCGCCGTACCAGATGCTGTCCGGGGCCGTGCCGGGTCCATACCAGAGGACGTCGCCGCAGCCGTCGCCATCGAAGTCGCCGGTGACCGGGACGTAGTGGCCCGACACGGACAGG
>DATCYI010000416.1:0-7112 GCA_036570385.1 Acidimicrobiales bacterium
GCCGGGCGGGCCGCCCCGTGAGCGCCCTCGTCCAGGTTCACGGCGCGGGCGGCGAGCCCCGCTGGCTCACGTGCAGCTGGGCGCCGCTGCCCGACGGCGGCTACGTGGTGGTCGCCCGCGACGACACGGAGCGCAAGAAGCTCCAGGACGACAAGGACGGCTGGATCGCCCAGGTGAGCCACGAGCTGCGAACGCCCCTCACCCCCATCAAGGGGTTCCTGCACACCCTGCAGAAGCGCGACGAGCAGTTCACCCCCGCCGACCGCCAGCGCATCTACGAGGTGATGCTGCGCGAGGAGCAGCGCCTCGAGGACCTGGTGTCGAGCCTGCTGCAGGCCACAACCATCGATCAGCGCGGCCTCGTCGTCGTGCCGGAGGTGATCGACTGGCCCAAGGTCGTCGCCGAGCAGGTCGACACGTACCGGCGCACCGACCCGAGCCGCACGATCCGCCTCGAGCTCCTGACCGACGACCAGGTCGTGGCCGACGGCAGCCTGGCGATGAGCGTGCTCACCAACCTGCTGTCGAACGCCCTCAAGTACTCGCCGGCCGGCTCAGACATCTCGGTCCAGGTGGCGCTCGAGGGAGATCAGGTCACGACGACCGTCTCCGACCGCGGTGAGGGCGTCGCACCGGGCGACCGCGACCGCATCTTCGACAAGTTCACCCGCCTGGGCGACCACCTCACCCGCCCGCAGCAGGGCGTGGGCCTCGGGCTCTACATCGCCCGGCGCTCGGTCGAGGAGATGGGCGGCGAGATCTGGTGCGGCGACGCGCCGGGCGGCGGCGCCACGTTCGGCTTCACCCTGCCCGTGCACCACGCGCCGCCCAAGCCGAAGCGGGCACGGGCGCCCCGCCGGGCCCTGCGCACCTGATCCCCCCATCGCTGTCACGAAGATGCCGCTAGTGGCGGCGACCCCGTGACAGCGAGCGGGATCAGGACTCGGAGATGGTGACGCTGTCGATCGTGATGATCTTGGTGGGAGTGCCGTTGGTGGCGGCGTCGCCCCACTTGTTGATCTCGTCGACGACCTCCATGCCGGACACGACGTGCCCGAACACCGAGTAGGTCGGGGTCAGCTGGTCGCCACCGTCAGCGACGGTGATGAACCACTGGCTGCCGCCCGTGTCGGGCTGGCCGGTGTTGGCCATGGCCAGGGTGCCGGCCGGGTACGCGTCCTCACCGGTCGGCAGCTCGTCGGGGATGTTGTACCCGGGGCCCCCGGTGCCGGGCGTGGGGCCGACCGGATCGCCGGACTGGTTCATGAAGCCGGGGATGATGCGGTGGAAGGGCACGCCGTCGTAGAAGTGGTAGCGGGAGAGCACCACGAAGTTGTTGACCGTCTCGGGCGCCGCCTCGGCGTCGAGCTCGATGACGATCTCGCCCTCGGTGGTGGCGAGGGTGGCGGTGTAGGTCTTGCCGTCTTCGATGCAGGTCGGGGGCGCCGACTCGAAGGCGGTGGTGCGCTCGGCCGAGCCGTCAGCCGGCGGGCAGGGCGTCTCGCCCGTGATCGACTCGCCCTCGCCGGGCAGCACGATCTCCACGGCCTCACCGGCCGTGGTGTCGGTGGTGCTGCCGTCCTCCGACGTGTCGTCGGTGGTGTCGTCGGTGGTGTCTTCCGTGGCCTCGGTGGTCGTGGTGCCGTCGGTCGCCACGTCGGTGTCGTCGTCGTCACCACCGGAGAACACCGAGATGAGCAGGGCCACCACGATGATGCCGCCGAGCAGCAACCCGAGGGCGCGGAGCTGGCGGGTCCGCTGGCGGCGGCGGTCGGCCGCACGCTGCTCCTCGAGGCGAGCCATGCGGCCCGTGTCCTGTCGCTGTCGCTTCTCGCTGGGCATGAGGCCGAAACCTAGTGGTACCGCGACCCGCGCTCCGAGTCAGGGCGTTCCGAGCGGTACAGGTTCGTGGATCGGCGCGGGCCGGCGGTAGCGTCAGATCTCGTGCCCCTGGTCGTCCAGAAGTTCGGCGGCACGTCGGTCGCCGACCCTGAGCGCATCCGCGAGGTCGCCGATCACGTAGCCCGCACCAAGCGTCGCGGCGACGACGTCGTCGTCGTCGTGTCCGCCATGGGCAAGGAGACCGACGAGCTCCTGCGCCTGGCCAACGAGGTGTCGAAGGTCCGCCCGGGCCGCGAGATGGACATGCTCATCACCGCCGGCGAGCGCAAGGCCACGGCGCTGCTCTGCATGGCCCTGCACGACATCGGAATCCCCGCCGACAGCTTCACGGGCAGCCAGGCCGGCTTCCTCACCGACGGCAGCCACATGAACGCCAAGATCCTCGAGCTCCGACCCGATCGGCTGAGCGAGGCTCTCGCCGCCGGTCGCACACCTGTCGTCGGTGGCTCCCAGGGCGTGTCGCCCGACCGCAACGTCACGTTCCTCGGCCGGGGCGGCTCCGACACCACCGCCGTCGCGCTGGCCCACGGCCTCGACGCCCACGTGTGCGAGCTCTACACCGACGTGCCCGGCATCTTCACCGCCGACCCCCGCCTCGTCGACACCGCCAAGCGCATGGCCACCATCAGCTTCGACGAGATGCTCGAGATGACGGCCTGCGGCTGCCCCAAGCCAGCCATGCGAGCCGTCGAGTTCGCCCGTACCTGGGGCGTGCGGCTGCACGTCCGTTCAGCGTTCACCTGGGAGCCCGGAACCTGGGTTCAAGAGGAGGATCCGTCCATGGAGCAGGCCGTCGTCTCCGCCGTCGTGCACGACACCTCGGAGGCCAAGGTCACCGTGGCCGGCGTGCCCGACCAGCCCGGCATCGCCGCGCGGCTCTTCCGCCTCCTCGCCGACCGCGAGGTGAACGTCGACATGATCGTGCAGAACGTCTCCGAGCACGGCGTCACCGACATCTCCTTCACGGTCCCCCACAGCGACCTCGACAGCGCGACGGAGGTCACCGGCACCCTCGCCAGCGAGATCGGGGCCGAGGGCGTCACCACCGACGCCGACATCGCCCGGGTGAGCCTCGTCGGCGCCGGCATGAAGTCGAACCCGGGCGTTGCCGCCACCACCTTCGAGACGCTCGCCGCCGCCGGCATCAACATCGAGATGATCTCGACGTCGGCCATCCGCATCTCCTGCATCGTCCGCCAAGCCCAGGTCGAAGACGCCGTCCAAGCCCTCCACAAGGCGTTCGAGATCTAGGTTTCGAGGGCGAAGCGGAGCTTCGCCCTCGAGTCTCGAGGTGCTCGCCTTCGGCTCGCGCTGTTGTGCGCCCTCGCGGTACTGCTTTGGGCTATTCGGGGAGGGCGTCCTAGCCTTGGGGGATGCGCGTTGGACTGTTCGGAGCTACTGGTCAGGTCGGCGGGGTCATGCTGCGGCTCCTGGAGGAGCGGGCGTTCCCGCTCGATGAGCTGCGGCTCTTCGCCTCAGCGCGCTCGGCCGGGCGCACGATCGACTGGAGCGGCCGCACCCTGACGGTCGAGGACGCGGAGACCGCCAGCTACGACGACCTCGACCTCGCGCTGTTCTCAGCGGGAGCGACCACGTCGCGGGCCCTGGCCCCGAAGGTCGCGGCCGCCGGCGCCACCGTCATCGACAACTCCTCCGCTTGGCGCAACGACCCCGACGTGCCCCTCGTCGTGCCCGAGGCCAACGCCGACGCGCTGGCCTCGATCCCCAAGGGCATCGTCGCCAACCCCAACTGCACGACCATGGTCGCCATCCCGGTCCTCACCGTGCTGCACCGCGAGGCCGGCCTCGAGTCGATGGTCGTCAGCACCTATCAGGCGGTGTCGGGCGGCGGGCTGGCCGGCGTGGCCGAGCTCGACGAGCAGATCCAGAAGGTCGCCTCGCAGGCGGCTGCGCTCACCCACGACGGTGGCGCGGTCGACTTCCCAACCGCCAGCAAGTTCCCGCGCACGATCGCCTTCAACGTGGTGCCCCTCGCCGGCGGCCTCGTCGACGACGGCAGCGGCGAGACCGACGAGGACCAGAAGCTCCGCAACGAGACCCGCAAGATCCTCGGCATCCCCGACCTCGCGGTCTCCGGCACCTGCGTGCGCGTGCCCGTCTTCACCGGCCACTCGCTGTCGATCAACGCCCGGTTCGAGCGGCCGATCACGCCCGAGCGGGCTCGTGAGCTGCTCGACGGCGCGCCCGGCGTCGAGCTCGCGGACGTGCCGAACCCGCTCGCCGTCACCGGCGGCGACGTCACCCAGGTGGGGCGCATCCGCCACGATCCGACGGCCCCCGATGGCCGCGGCCTGGCGCTGTTCCTCTCCGGCGACAACCTCCGCAAGGGCGCGGCCCTCAACGCCATCCAGATCGCCGAGCGGTTCATCTGAGGAGCTAGCGCCCAGCGACGCGCCTCGGGTGGCTCAGCAGCAGCAGGGCTGGGCGCCGCACTTCGGACACCCGCTCGCGTAGCGCGCGGCAGCGTCCTCCAGCGTGAGGCCGAGCTGGTCGGCGAGCGAGGCCAGCCAGGCCAGCACGTCGCCCAGCTCGTGGAGCTGCTGCTCAGGCGTGCCCTTGCGCACGGCTTGCGCCAGCTCGCCCAGCTCCTCGGTGAGCCAGGCGACCGTGGCCGGGATGCCGCGCTCGCGGTCCTGCTCTCCATAGGTGGCCGCCATCAGCGCCTGCAGCTCGCTCAGCTCCATCAGCGGAGATTACGAGGTTGACTTGGCTAACGCCGTTAGCCATAGTGGCTTACATTGTTAGCCAGCGAACGGAGGATCCCATGTCGACCGAGCCCAGTGCCACCCAGCCCCACTACCGCAAGCCCGGCTGGTTCACCCGCAACGTTCTCAACCGCGCCATCCGCGCCATGACGCGGGCCGGCATCAGCGTCTGGGGCAGCCGCGTGCTCGAGGTCCCGGGTCGCCGGTCCGGCCAGCCGCAGCAGGTGCCGGTCAACCTGCTGGAGCTCGATGGCACCCAGTACCTCGTTTCGGCTCGGGGCCACGGCCAATGGGTGCGCAACGTGCGGGCCAACGAGGGCCGCCTCGACCTGCTGGTCGGCCGCCGCCGTTCCAGCTACGTCGCCACGGAGCTCCCCGACGCCGACAAGGCCCCGATCCTGCGGGCCTACCTCGTGCGGTGGAAGGCCGAGGTCGGCGCCTTCTTCGACGGCGTCGACGCCCAGGCGAGCGACGACGAGCTGATCGCCATCGCCCACAAGCACCCGGTGTTCGTGCTCCGTGGCGCCTGACCCGTCTTCCAGCGACGGTCCGGCCCGGCCTGCTTCGACCCAGCGTTCGCCGCGCGTGGTGCAGGTGGTGGCCACCGCGAGGCAGCTGCTCGAGTCGGAGGGGCGGGACGGGCTGACCATGCGCCGCCTGGCCGAGGAGATCGGCATCAAGGCGCCGTCGCTCTACAAGCACCTGCCTGACAAGGCGGCGCTGGAGGCGGCGCTGGTGGAGGAAGCGCTGGCCGAGGTCGGCGCCGCCCTGCACGCGTCGCTCGACGACGCCGGCACGCTGGCACCGGTCGACGCGCTGCTCGGCACCTACCGGGCCTACGGCACAGCACACCCGAACCTCTACCGACTCGCCACCGCCGGCACCTTGCCCCGCGCCGCGCTGCCAGAGGGCCTCGAGGAGTGGGCCGGGAACCCCTTCTTCCGAGCCACCGGAGAGCCTCACAGTGCGCAGGCGCTGTGGGCGTTCGCGCACGGCATGGTGGTGCTCGAGATCGACGGGCGCTTCGCCGACGTGTCCCAGCTCGACGAAACGTGGCGTGCGGGCGCCACAGCATTCGCCCAACCGGCGCGAACGGGCTCATAGCGGCACCACCAGAGCCTCAGGTTCGGGGCAAACAGGTCGATGGTGCTGATGTGCATGTGGTGCGTCTCTGATGGCCGCGGGCCATGACTTCCCCCAGCTGCTGCTCGCAGCTCAGGCCGGGTCAGGTCAAGCGGTCGAGCGCCTCTTCGCGCGCCACAACCCAGCGCTGCGCCGGTACCTGGAAGCCCGTGCCGAGGGCATGGGAGACGACCTCGCGCAGGAGGTGTGGATCGCGGCCTCGCGCAACCTCCGCACCTTCACCGGCGACGAAGGCGACCTCCGCTCGTGGCTGTTCTCGATCGCCCGCTCGAAGCTGATCGACCAGGGGCGCCGGTCGACCCGCCAGCCGTCGACCCCGACCGATCCCCACATCCTCGAGGCCACCTCCGTCTGGGAGCGGCCCGTTGACAACCTGACGGCCATCGAGGCCGTCAACGAGCTGGTGCACGGCCTCACGGACGAGCAGGCCGACATCGTGCTGCTCAGGGTGGTCGGCGGGTTCTCCGTCGAAGAGGTCGCCTCGATGGTCGACAAGGAGCCGGGAGCCGTGCGCGTGGCCCAGCATCGGGCGCTCAAGCGCGTCGCGACACGGATGAGCGAAAAGGCTGTAACGAAGTGACCACGCCCGACGTTCCCCTAGGTGACATGACCATCTCCACCCTCGACGACCGGACGCTCGACCTGCTCCTCGCAGGCGAGCTCGAGACGGCAGACGCACCCGCGGGCTACGCCCGGGTCGCGACTCTCATCGCCGTCGCGTCGTCACCGCCTGCACCCGCCGAGCAGGAGATGCCCCCCGGCCTGCTGGAGCTGATGATCGGCACGCCGTCGGTGGTGACGCCCTTCCGTCGCACCGCTTCTGCCGGGCGCAGCCGCCGGTTCAGCACGCGGGCAGCCATGGTGGGCGCAGGAGTCCTCTTCACCGCCACGAGCGCCGCGGCCGCCACCAACCACCTGCCCGCTCCCCTCCAGGAAGCCGTCTCCGGCATCGCCGCCCAGCTGGGCGTGTCGATCCCCACCCCCGACGACGAAGCCCCCGATGCGGTGGTCGCGGTCGTCGGCGACGACGGCACTGTGACCGACCGCGAGAACGTCGAGGGCTCCGACGAGGGCACCTCCGATCCGACCGACACCACGGTCGGCGAGGACGAGGACACGACCACCGCCGACACGGTGCCCGACCCCACCACGACCACCGAGCGCCGGGTCGCTGACCACTCGAACCCGGGCTCGCCGGCCACGCCGAACCCGGGCGGACCCGCCACCCCCAACCCGGGCTCGCCCGCCACGCCCGACAAGGGCACCGGCGGCACGAACCCCCACGCCTCTTCCCCTGACAGCCCCAACGCCGGTCCCGGGAACAACAACGGCAACGGCAAC